>NZ_JBIAWF010000013.1:0-211549 GCF_042895325.1 Streptomyces sp. NPDC001407 | reverse complement strand
ATCTCGGTCGCCGTGAACGCCTTCAGCGACACACTCGGCAGCGCCTCCTTCAGAGCGCGCAGCGAGCGGGGGTAGTACCGCCAGGGCAGCGTCGGATGCAGACCGTTGACGATGTGCAGCTCGGTGAGGTTCTCGCCCTCCATCGCCTTCGCCAGACGGACGGCCTCCTCGATACGCATCGTGTACGCGTCCTTCTCACCCGGCTTCCGCTGGAACGAGCAGTACGCACACGACGCCGTACACACATTCGTCATGTTGAGGTGACGGTTGACGTTGAAATGGACGACATCACCGTTCTTACGGGTGCGCACCTCATGCGCCAGACCGCCCAGCCACGCCAGATCATCGGACTCGTAGAGAGCGATACCGTCCTCGCGCGTCAGCCGCTCACCCGCGTGAACCTTCTCCTCCAGCTCACGCTTCAGCCCAGCGTCCATCCCCGTTACCTCCTCCGTCAGTGCCCACGAGGGCACGGTCCTCGCATCCTCCCGGAGTCAGGTCTAGGGAATTCCCCACACCACAGGCGCTTTGCTAGGAAGCGGCCTTGCCCGAATCGGCGCCGCGGCGCGCGCCGTGGTCCGCGCCCTTGACGAACTGCGGCCGCACGCGCGGCGGCCAGGTGTCGGTGCCGAGAATCCCGAGGGAGTGCGCGCGGGCCACGAGCGCGGCGCGGTTGGGCACCTTCAACTGCCGCAGCATGCGCCCCACGTGGTACTCGACGCCCTGCCTGCTGAGGTAGAGCTGCGACGCCAGCTGGAGGTTCGAGGTGCCTTTGGCGATGCCCTCCAGAATGCGCGCGTCCACCGGTGAGAGGAGCGATCCGGCGGGCGGCACGGTGGGCTCGCCGGCCGGATGTACGGCAATGAGGTAGGTGGGCGCATCCGGTGCGCAATGGGAGGTATGAATACTGATTCCGGTGATCTCCGCCGAAAACGGAGTACGGTCGCGCTGATATCCGACGACCCGCTCGGTGAAGCGGGAATGCCCGCCCGACGAAAGCCCCGCGAACTGCCGGCCCAGCACCTCCGGCGCACTCGGATCCAGCAGATCGTAGAGATGCCGACCGCACAACTCTTCGGCGGTGCCCCCGAATTGACGCACGAAGTCGGTATCGGCCGCACGTATGGTGAGCGTCGTGTCCAGCCCCGCCATACAGCTCTGCTGGGGGCCGGCCGGGCGGCGGACCGTATCGACGGCGGCCTTGAGATGGGGAGACATGGGGGGGCGTTCCTTTCCTTCGCACGCCACGGGCACGCCGAAGCACGAAGTGAAAGAACAAGCTCCGCTCTACTGCCCCCGTGATCGCGCCGAATCCATCACCGCACGTCCGATGCTGATCATTTCCACTGTAGCGACGGGGCCGGGAACCGGACCCGGACAGGAACTGTGATCTGCGCCCCGGGCCCCGAAGAGACCCGGCCTCTCGAAGAGACAAGAAAGCCCGGGTCAGAAATTCCGACCCGGGCTTCACCTGAGCCGCCTTCGGGATTCGAACCCGAGACCTACGCATTACGAGTGCGTTGCTCTGGCCAACTGAGCTAAGGCGGCAAGCTGCCGGACACCGGTTCGGCATCAGCAGCGCGGCCAAGTCTACACAGTTTCGAGGGGTGCTCCGTACACGGCCGCCGGGGCAGGGGATCCGCAGGTCAGGAGCACTTCTGGTCGGCGGGCGGCGGGGTGTTCGTGAGGAGGTAGTTGTTGATCGCGTTGTCGACGCACTTGCTGCCCCGGGTGTAGGCCGTGTGACCGTCGCCGTCGTAGGTGAGGAGGCGGCCGGAGGAGAGCTGCGAGGCCAGGGAGCGGGCCCAGGGGTAGGGGGTCGCGGGGTCGCGGGTGGTGCCCACGACGAGGATCGGGGCGGCGCCCCGCGCGGGGATCCGGTGGGGCCGACCGGTGGCGGGCACCGACCAATAACCGCAGGTCAGCGAGGACCAGGCGAGGCTGGCGCCGAAGACGGGCGACGCCTTGCGGAAGTCGGGGAGGGCCTCGCGGACGTCGTTGGGGTTGCGGAAGGCCGGCGGGAGGTCGAGGCAGTTCACGGCGGCGTTGGCGAACATCAGGTTGGTGTACGAGCCCTTGCCGTCCCGCTCGTAATAGGCGTCCGAGAGCCTGAGCAGCAGAGCGCCGTCGCCGTTCTCCGCGTCCCGCAACCCCTTGCGCAGGAGGGCCCAGGCGGCCTCGTCGTACATGGCGGAGATCACACCCGTGGTGGCCAGGCTCTCGGTGAGCTTGCGCTTGCCGGCCTGCACCGGGTGGGCGTCGAGCTGCTTGAAGAGCGCGGCGAGCCGGTCCCCCGCCGCCGCGGCGTTCGTGGCGGGGGCAAGGGGGCAGTCCTTGCGCTTGAGGCAGTCCTGCACGAAGGCGGTGAAGGCGGTCTGGAAGCCGGCGGTCTGGTCGCGGTTGATGCGCTCCGCGTCCAGCGAGGGATCCAGCGCGCCGTCGAGCACCAGGCGGCCGACGCGGGACGGGAAGAGCCCGGCATAGGTGGCACCGAGGAAGGTGCCGTACGAGGCGCCGACGTACGCCAGCTTCTCGTCGCCCAGGGCCGCGCGGAGGACGTCCATGTCGCGGGCGGCGTCGACGGTCGAGACATGGGCCAGGAGCTTGCCGGAGCGGCTCGCGCAGCCGTCCGCGAACTTCTGGTACGCCTCGACCAGCTCGGCGATCTCGGTGGCGTCGTCGGGCGTCTGGTCCACCTGTGTGTAGGCGTCCATCTCGGCGTCCGAGAGACAGGTGACCGGCTCGCTCGCGGCGACGCCGCGCGGGTCCATGCCGACCAGGTCGTACCGCGCGCGGACGGCGGCGGGGTAGCCGTTCCCCGCGTACTGCTGGAGGTAGTGGATCGCCGAGCCGCCCGGTCCGCCCGGGTTGACCATCAGGGAGCCGAGGTGCTCGCCGGAGCCGGTCGCCTTCTTGCGGGAGACGGCGAGCTTGATGTCGTCGCCCGCCCGCGGCCGGTCGTAGTCCAGCGGCGCGGTCAGGGTGGCGCACTCGAACCCGGTGGCGCCGCACGCGTGCCAGGCGAGTTTCTGGGCGTAATAGGGCCGCAGCGCGGAAGGCAGCGCCCTCGGGAGCGGCGCGAGGGTGCTCGCGGGGCCCGCGAGAGAGCCGCCGGCACCGATCGCGCCCACGGCGGGGAGGTCGCTCCAGGCGCGCCCGTCACCCTGGACGCGCGGTCTCGCCGCCGCCGACGCGCTCGGCGCCGAGTCCTCCAGGGCACAGCCGGAGATCAGCAGTGCCGCGGTCGCGATGACGGCGCCTGAGGTGCGGAGCAGACGGCTGGAATCCATCGGCTGGTCCCTCTGATGGAGTGAATGAGGCATGAAAAGGACGAGCAGCGGGGATGACTGTTGGTTACGTCAGATCACGGTGCCCGTACGGAGCGTATCCATATGGGTGTGCGGCATGGCCGGTTGCCGGGCCACATGGCCTCGTATGAGTGAGATCGCGTAACTGTCGGCGGGTGCGCGCGTGGGCCCGCGGAACCGGGGGTTCAGCCCGCCCGGAGCGCCATCGTCATCGCCTCGACCGCGAGCAGCGGTGCCACGTTGCGGTCGAGGGCGCGGCGGCACTCGATGATCGCCTCGATGCGGCGCAGCGTCCGCTCCGGGCCGGAGCCCGCGGCGACGCGCTGGAGGGCGTCCCGGTAGTCGGTGTTGGCGAGCTCCACGCGCGAGCCGAGCTGCATCGCCAGCACGTCGCGGTAGAAGCCGGTCAGATCCACGAGGGCGAGGTCGAGGCTGTCGCGCTGGGTGCGCGTACTGCGGCGCTTCTGGCGGTCCTGGAGCTCCTTCATGGCGCCCGCCGTGCCGCGCGGGAGGCGGCTGCCGGTGCCGGCCGCCGCGCCGAGGGCGGCGCGCAGCTCCTCGGTCTCCTTCGTGTCGACCTCCTCGGCGACCTGCTTGGCGTCCTCAGCAGCCGCGTCGATCAGCTCCTGGGCGGCCTTGAGGCAGCCGCCGATGTCGTCGACGCGGAGCGGAAGTCTGAGGACGGCCGCGCGGCGGGCGCGGGCGCGCTCGTCCGTGGCGAGGCGGCGGGCCCTGCCGATGTGGCCCATCGTGGCTTGCGCCGACTGACCGGCGAGCTCGGGCTCGATGCCGTCGCGGCGGACGAGGAGGTCAGCGACCGCGGCGACGGGCGGCGTCCGCAGGGTGAGCAGGCGGCAGCGGGAGCGGATCGTCGGCAGCACGTCCTCCAGGGAGGGCGCGCACAGCAGCCACACGGTGCGCGGAGCGGGCTCCTCCACCGCCTTGAGCAGGACGTTGCCCGCGCCTTCGGTCAGCCGGTCGGCGTCCTCCAGGACGATCACCTGCCAGCGGCCGCCGGCCGGGGACAGCTGTGCACGGCGGACGAGGTCGCGGGTTTCCTTGACGCCGATCGACAGCTGGTCGGTGCGCACGACCTCGACGTCGGCGTGGGTGCCCACGAGGCTGGTGTGGCAGCCGTCGCAGAACCCGCAGCCGGGCGCCCCGCCGAGCGACCGGTCGGGGCTGACGCACTGGAGCGCGGCGGCGAACGCACGGGCCGCGGTGGCCCGGCCGGATCCGGGCGGACCGGTGAACAGCCAGGCGTGCGTCATCGACCCGCCGCTCTCGCCCCCTCCGCTGCCTGCCGTGACCAGCGCGTCCGCGTCGCGGGCGGCAGCGGAGAGCTGCTCCGTCACCCGGTCCTGACCGACCAGGTCGTCCCACACCGCCATGGCTGTCCTCCGAGCGCACTGTTGGTCCTGCGGCTACCCATTGTGGGACACGGCACTGACACCGCCCGCCACGCGCCCTCGGGCCGGACGGCCGGCCGGGGACGGCGCGGCACCGGGTCGCGGCCGCTACGGACCTCCCGCCCCGCAGCGCGCAACTCCAGGAAACACCCGCCGCACGCCCTCAGACCGGACAGCCGACCGGAGACGAGCGCGGCACCCGGGTCAGCAAAGCCCCGAGGCCGACGCGGACCTCCCGCCCCGGCGGCGCGCAGCTACAGGAAGCACCCGCCTCAGGCGTAAGGGCCGACGGACAACCGATGCCGCCGGGGCCGACGGAACCCTCGTGCCTCCTGGCCACGGCCGGCCCCTGAGAGCCGGCCGCCGCACACAGGCCGACGCCGGCCCCCGGCCAAGCAACGCCAGGGGCCGGCGGACGCCTCAGCGTCCGCCCCGGCGGCGGCCCTTCTGTTCGTCGTCCGCCGGGCGGCGCGTGTCCTCGCGCGGGCCCAGCAGTTCGTCCGCCAGCGTGGGGGCGTCGTCGGAGGCCGGTTCCGCCCAGCCGGGGCGGCGTCGGCGGCTCTCAGGTCCGTCCTCCGCCGTACGCGGAATCTCGCGCGTCCGCTCGCCGTCCTCCGGCCGGAACAACCACGTCGGCACGCGGTCCGCCGGGTCCTCGGGACGATCGGTCCGCGCGGCCGGGGCGGGGCCTTCGGGACGTACGGGCGGAAGCACCGCGGTCTCGTCCTCGGCAGCGGCACCGGACGCACCCGCCGCGGGCTCCTCCTCAGGACGCGCCACCGGCTGCGGAAGCACCGCCGTCTCCTCGGACTCCGAGCCGCCGTCGGACTTCTCCTGCTCCACCCCCCAGGTGACGCGCTGCGGCGTCTCCGGGCGGACGACCGGCGGCGCGGGCCGCACGGGCGGGAGCACCGCCGTCTCGTCGGCGGCACCCTCCGGCTGCTCCTCGCGCGGCTCGTAACGGGGCCGCTCCACCGTCGGCGTCAGGTCGGGGTCGCCCCGCCGCGGGTCCGGCCGGCCGACGATCGGCCTGCGCACCGTCCGCGCACCGTCGAAGCCGCCGGAAGCCGGCGGAGCCGGCGTCTCCACCGTCTGCGCCGCGTCGGCATCGGCGGAGTCGTCCCGCCGCTCGTCCTTCCGCAGCGACGGCCGCTCGACCGTCGGCGCCTCGGAGGCCGGAGCGGAAGCCGGGGCGGAAGCCGCAGCAGCGGCAGAGGCCGAAGCAGCCGCGGCCGCCGCCTCCGCCTCGACGCGCGCCCGCTCGGCCCGCAGCAGCGCCTCTTCCGCCTTGCGCTGCTTCTCCAGGCGCCGTTCCTCCGCCTCGGCGCGCAGCCGCGCCTCTTCCTCGGCCTGCTTGCGGAGTCGTTCCTGCTCGGCGGCGCGCGTACGCTCCTCCGCCTCGCGGCGCTTGCGCTCCTGCTCGGCCAGGAGGCGCGCTTCCTCGGCCCGCTGCCGGGCCTCCTCGGCGAGGCGCGCCTCTTCCTTCCGGCGCGCCTCTTCCGCTTCGCGCCGCTTGCGCTCTTCCTCCTCGGCCCGCAGCTTGGCGAGCTGCGCCTGGCGCTCGCGCTCCAGGCGCTCCTCCTCCGCCTTGCGCGCGGCCTCTTCCTCGGCCTTACGCCGGGCCTCCTCCTCGGCCGCCTTGCGGGCCTGCTCCCGGGCCTCGATCTCCTGGGCGGAGAGCGGGAGGACCTCGTCGAGCCGGTGCCGCACGACCGTGGAGACGGCCTCCGGCTCCTGCCCGGCGTCCACCACGAGATAGCGCGCGGGGTCGGCGGCGGCGAGGGTGAGGAACCCGGTCCGTACGCGCTGGTGGAACTCCGCCGGCTCGGACTCCAGCCGGTCCGGCGCCTCCGTGAAGCGCTCCCGGGCGGTCTCGGGCGAGACGTCCAGCAGCACCGTCAGGTGCGGAACGAGCCCGTCCGTGGCCCAGCGGGAGATACGGGCGATCTCGGTCGGCGAGAGGTCGCGGCCGGCGCCCTGATAGGCGACGGACGAGTCGATGTAGCGGTCGGTGATGACCACCGCGCCGCGCTCCAGCGCGGGCCGTACGACGGAGTCGACGTGCTGCGCGCGGTCGGCGGCGTAGAGCAGGGCCTCGGCACGGTCGGACAGACCGGCGGAGCCGACGTCCAGCAGGATCGCGCGCAGCCGCTTGCCGATGGCCGTGGCGCCGGGCTCCCGGGTGACGACGACCTCGTGCCCCTTGCCGCGGATCCAGTCGGCGACGGCCTGCACCTGTGTCGACTTTCCGGCCCCGTCGCCGCCCTCGAAGGCGATGAAGAAGCCGGTGCCCGACGGCGCCTGCGCGGGGTCGCCGCCCCGCAGGACGTCCATCAGGTCGCGGCGGAACGGTACGCCGTGCCGGTCGTCCGTCTTGCCGAGGACGATGGCGCCGACGGGCAGCAGCAGCGCGCCGATGAGCATCAGCGTGAACGCGGCCCCGCCGTGCGCGAAGACGAAGCTGCCGCTCTCCACCCGGTGCGGCCCGATGGCGGCGGCGAGCAGCGGCGCGACCACCGCGCCGAGCGCCGCGGTGACGCGGACGACGGCGTGCAGGTGGTCGGTCGTCCGGGCCCGCCGGGCCTCCTCGGTCTCCTGGTCGAGCAGGGAGTGGCCGGTGTTGGCGACGACACCCGCGCCGACGCCCGCGAGCAGGATCAGCAGCAGGACCGTCGTCGGGTCCGGCACCAGACCCGCGATCAGCAGCGCGAGGCCCGTCAGGGCGAGGGCCAGGGCGAGCAGGCGGCGGCGCGAGAAGCCCGGCAGGACCTTCCGCGCGGCGCGGATGCCGATGACGGGGCCGCCGCTCAGCGCGAGCACCAGCAGCCCGAAGGCCACCGGCCCGCCGCCCAGGTCGACGGCCTGGAGCGTGGCCACGCCGACGGCCGCGGCGATCGCGCCCGCGACGGCGGCACAGGCGAGGACGAGCACCGGGATGGCGCCCGTGCGCCCGGTGTCGGGACCGTGCTGCGTCCGGGGGCGGCGCAGTCCCTCAAGAGGGGAGCGCACGCGCGGCGACTGCACGCCGGGAAGTTCGAGGAGGTAGAGGATCGAGGCGGAACCGGCGAACAGCGCGGCCGCCAGGAAGGAGCCCATGGCCGCCTGGTGCGCGTGGAACCACGCGATGCCGGAGCCGAGCAGATTACTGACGAGGGTGATGACGACGAGCGCGGCGGCGGCTATGGGCAGCGCGACGAAGTTCGTCCGCAGCGACAGGCGACGCAGCGCGTCGTAGGGGTCCGGCAGCGGCCGGACGGCGGCACCCTCGGTGGGCGGCCTGGGCAGCAGCGCGGGCGCCGCGCCGTCCTTGGCCACGGTCCAGAAGCGCTCGGCGACGCCCACGACGAAGGCGGACACGAGCAGCAGCGGGAGGGCCTTGGTGCTGGTCCAGCCGGTCCACAGCGGCGCCACCGCGAGAACCGCCAGCCGTACGCCGTCGGCGACGAGCATCGTCCAGCGGCGGTCCAGCGGGCCGTTCGGCGCGATCAGCGAGGAGACCGGCCCGAGCAGGACGGCCCCGAAGAGCAGCGTCGCGAGCAGCCGCGCGCCGAGGACCGCGGCGACCGCCAGGGCGGCACCGCGGTAACCGCCCCCGAAGGAGCCCGCCGCGACTGCCGCCTGGAACGACAGGAGCAGGAGCACCAGCAGGGCGAGGCAGTCCCCGATCCCGCCGACGAACTGCGCACTCCACAGCCGCCGCAGCGGCGGAAAGCGCAACAGAGCCCGCACGGCACGCTCACGGGAGTCCTCGGCCAGTGCCCCGGTTGTGGGGGTTTCCACTGTTGGCTGCTCGGCTCGCGTCATCCTGCCAGCCTATCCGGCTGCGCCGGGGGGTTGCGTCTTCATGGAACGCCCGTACGAATGTTGTGTGGCGGGGTGTTTTGCGGGCGGCTCGTTGTCTTGTGCGGGTTGTGTGCGCCTGCGGCGAGCGGCCTCAAACGCCGGCCGGGCTGGGTTTGTGGTGGGTGCGCTTTCCGCTGGGTGCGGGGGCGGTTTTTGGGTGCGGGTCCATTGCGCCTGCGGCGAGCGGCCTCAAACGCCGGCCGGGCTTGGGTTGTGGCGGGTGCCGGGGGCGGGGCCTCCGGGCTGAGGACCTGGAACGCGGTGCGGGCACCGTAAGACGTATTGAGTCCCGTCAAGACGCACCGCGTTCCAGAACCCCACCCTCCGACCCCACCCCCTCCCGCCGGAGAGCGACATCGGGTCGTGGGGTGCGCCATGCTTTTGTTTTTCAGCCCGTCCGGCGTTTGAGGACGCGCCCGCAGGGCGCTCCCGCCGCAGGCGGCGAACAGGCCCGCACATCGGGGTCTGGGGCAGCGCCCCAGTTTCGGGAAGGGGCGGGTAGGGGAAAAAGCCCGCCGCAGGCGCCCACCCACCCGCAGCCTCGGGGCCAGGGCGGAGCCCCCACGCGGAGCAGCAACATCAGACGCAGCCGGAAAGGGGTGGGGCGGGGAAAGCAACCCCGCCCCACCCCCCTACTCCGCCGCAGCCTTGGACGCAGCCGCCTTCTTCGCCGTCGTCTTCTTCGCCGCCGCCGCAGTCGTCGTCTTCTTCGCCGCGGTCTTCTTCGCGGCAGTCTTCTTCGCCGCAGCAGACGTCGTCTTCTTCGCCGCCGTCTTCTTCGCAGGCGCCTTCTTGGCCGTCTTCTTCGCCGGCCCCTTCGCCCGCTTCTCGGCGAGCAGCTCGTAGCCCCGCTCCGGCGTGATCGTCTCGACGTCGTCGTCGCGGCGCAGCGTCGCGTTGGTCTCGCCGTCGGTCACGTACGGGCCGAACCGGCCGTCCTTGACCACGACGGGACGCTCGCTGACCGGGTCCGTGCCGAGCTCCTTAAGCGGCGGCTTGGCCGCGGCGCGGCCGCGCTGCTTGGGCTGGGCGTAGATCGCGAGGGCCTCGTCGAGCGTGATCGTGAAGAGCTGGTCCTCGGTCTCCAGGGAGCGCGAGTCGGTGCCCTTCTTCAGATACGGGCCGTAGCGGCCGTTCTGCGCGGTGATCTCCACGCCCTCCGCGTCCTTGCCGACGACGCGCGGCAGCGACATCAGCTTGAGCGCGTCCTCGAGGGTGACCGTGTCGAGCGACATGGTCTTGAAGAGCGAGGCGGTGCGCGGCTTCACGGCGTTCTTGCCGGTCTTGGGCGTGCCCTCGGGCAGGATCTCGGTGACGTACGGACCGTAGCGGCCGTCCTTGGCGACGATCTGGTTGCCGCTCTCGGGGTCCTTGCCCAGCTCGAAGTCGCCGCTCGGCTTGGCGAGCAGCTCCTCGGCGTAGGCGACGGTGAGCTCGTCGGGCGCCAGGTCGTCCGGCACGTCGGCGCGCTGGTGGCCCTCGGAGTCCTTCTCGCCGCGCTCGACGTACGGGCCGTAGCGGCCGACGCGCAGCACGATGCCCTCGCCGACCGGGAACGAGGAGACCTCGCGGGCGTCGATCGCGCCCAGGTCGGTGACGAGCTCCTTGAGGCCGCCGAGGTGGTCGCCGTCGCCGTTGCCGGCGTCGGCGGCGGAGCCCTCGGGGCCGTCCGCGGAACCGAAGTAGAAGCGGCGCAGCCACGGCACGGCCTGGGCCTCGCCGCGCGCGATGCGGTCGAGGTCCTCCTCCATGGAGGCGGTGAAGTCGTAGTCGACGAGCCGCCCGAAGTGCTTCTCCAGGAGGTTCACGACGGCGAAGGACAGGAAGGACGGCACCAGGGCCGTGCCCTTCTTGAAGACATAGCCGCGGTCGAGGATCGTGCCGATGATCGACGCGTACGTCGACGGGCGGCCGATCTCCCGCTCCTCCAGCTCCTTGACCAGCGAGGCCTCGGTGTAGCGCGCCGGGGGCTTGGTGGCGTGGCCGTCGGCGGTGATCTCGTCGGCGGTCAGCGCGTCGCCCTCGGTGACCTGCGGGAGGCGCCGCTCGCGGTCGTCGAGCTCGGCGTTCGGGTCGTCGGCGCCTTCGACGTACGCCTTCATGAAGCCGTGGAAGGTGATCGTCTTGCCGGACGCGCTGAACTCGGCGTCGCGGCCGTCGCTCGCCCGGCCGCCGATCTTGACGGTGACGGAGTTGCCGGTCGCGTCCTTCATCTGGGAGGCGACGGTCCGCTTCCAGATGAGCTCGTAGAGCCGGAACTGGTCGCCGGTCAGGCCGGTCTCGGCAGGCGTGCGGAAACGATCACCCGAAGGCCGGATCGCCTCGTGCGCCTCCTGCGCGTTCTTGACCTTGCCGGCGTACGTGCGCGGCTTCTCCGGCAGATAGTCGGCGCCGTAGAGCTGCGTCACCTGCGCCCTGGCCGCGGAGACCGCGGTGTCGGACAGCGTGGTGGAGTCCGTACGCATATAGGTGATGAAGCCGTTCTCGTACAGCTTCTGGGCCACCTGCATGGTGGCCTTCGCGCCGAAGCCGAGCTTGCGCGACGCCTCCTGCTGGAGGGTGGTCGTGCGGAACGGCGCGTACGGCGAGCGGCGGTACGGCTTGGACTCGACGGACCGCACCGAGAACGCGGAGTCCGCGAGAGCCGCGGCCAGCGCGCGGGCGTTGGCCTCGTCCAGGTGCAGGACCGGCGAGCCGTCCTTGAGCCGGCCGGTCGAGCCGAAGTCGCGGCCCTGCGCGACGCGGCGGCCGTCGACGGCGGTCAGCCGCGCGGCGATGCTGCCCGGGTCGCTGGCGTCGCCGCCGCGCCCGGTGGCGAAGGTGCCGGTGAGGTCCCAGTACTCGGCGGAGCGGAAGGCGATGCGCTCGCGCTCGCGCTCGACGACGAGCCGGGTGGCGACGGACTGCACGCGGCCGGCCGAGAGCCGCGGCATGACCTTCTTCCACAGGACCGGCGAGACCTCGTAGCCGTAGAGGCGGTCGAGGATGCGGCGGGTCTCCTGGGCGTCGACGAGCTTCTTGTTCAGCTCGCGGGGATTGGCGACGGCCTCGCGGATCGCGTCCTTGGTGATCTCGTGGAAGACCATCCGGCGGACCGGGACCTTGGGCTTGAGGACTTCCTGGAGGTGCCAGGCGATGGCCTCGCCCTCGCGGTCCTCATCGGTGGCGAGGAAGAGCTCGTCGGAGTCGGCCAGCAGCTCCTTGAGCTTCTTGACCTGGTCCTTCTTGTCGTGGTTGACGACATAGATGGGCTGGAAGTCGGCGTCGACGTTCACGCCGAGCCGGGCCCACGGCTCGCCCTTGTACTTGGCCGGGACCTCGGCGGCCCCGTTCGGCAGGTCACGGATGTGCCCGACGCTCGCCTCGACGACGTATCCGGGGCCGAGGTAGCCCTTGATCGTCTTCGCCTTGGCAGGCGACTCGACGATGACGAGTCGGCGGCCGCCCTGTGCGGTCTCGCTGGTCGGGGACAACTTCGCTCTTCTTCCGGTCGGCACTCGGTGTAGGCGCTGCGGTGACGCTGCGGAGTGTGACGGTACATCCCGCCCCCGTGTCAAACGGAAAAAGCCCGCAACGCCACTCGAACGGTAACCCGACAAGCGTCCTGTCTGCCGCCCGGACCGGCACACCACCGGAGTGAACCGGCGGTAGGACCCCGCCGGAGGCGTCCCGGGCGGGCTCCCGGCCCACGAGGACCGGGGGCCGGGGACCCCACGACGGCCCGTCACGGGCAACCGCACGAGGAATCGCAGGTGAGCGCCCTGCCACCCGCGGCCCCAGAAGACGATGCCCAGCCATACGTGACGTGAACCCGACCCCTCCGAACGGCGTTGTCAGCCCTCCACGGGCACCAAAAACCCCTGCTCCACGAGCAGCCGGATCGACTCCGGCGTGCGGTCGCGCAGCGCCACCGCGTCCTCACCGACGAGCTGCGCGATGGCGTCCAGAATCCGTCCCGCGCTGAGAGAGCCGTCACACACCCCGGCGAAGCCCGCGCCGACCGTGTCGACCTTGGTCGCCCGCCGCATTCCGCGGTTCTGCCGGAGGACGACGTGCTCCGGATCCTCCGCGCCGGGCATCCCGACCTGCTCCTGGACGACCTCGTCGGCCAGCCGGAAGCGGGCGGCGAGCAGCGCGGCGTCGTCATGCGAACGCAGGAAGTCCTGCCGCTCGAAATGGGCCCGAACGGATGCACCCAGCGGCTGCTCGACCGGGTGCGGCCACTCCTCCGCCGTGACGGAAGGCCGCTCCGAGCCCGTTTTGCGCAGCGTGATCCAGCCAAATCCGACGGCCTTGGTCTTCCGGGCCGCGAATTCGTCCAGCCACGCGTCATAGCGCGCCGCGTAGGCCTCGGGGGCCGACCGGTGGTCGCCGCCGTCACGCAGCCACAGCTCGGCGTACTGCGCGACGTCCTGCACCTCGCGCTGGACGATCCAGGCGTCGCAGCCGCGCGGCACCCAGGACGACAGCCGGTCGCGCCAGTCCTCGCCCTCGACGTGCTGCCAGTTGGCGAGCAGCTGGCAGTAACCGCCGTCGTTGAGCCGCTCCCCCGCCTGCTGGACGAGCGTGCGGCAGAGGTCGTCGCCGCCCATCCCGCCGTCGCGGTAGGTGAGCCGGGCGCCCGGGGAGATGACGAACGGGGGGTTGGAGACGATCAGGTCGTACGTGTCGTGGGCGACCGGCTCGAAGAGCGAGCCCTCGCGCAGGTCGGCCTCAGGCGCGCCGGAGAGCGCCAGGGTGAGCCTGGCGAAGTGCAGCGCCCGGGGGTTGAGGTCGGTCGCGGTGACCTTGGTGGCGTGCTGAGCGGCGTGCAGCGCCTGGATGCCGGAGCCGGTGCCGAGGTCCAGGGCACTCGCCACGGGCGTGCGCACGGTGATCCCGGCGAGCGTGGTGGACGCCCCGCCGACACCGAGGACGAGCTCCGAGCGCTCCACCCCGGCCGGACCGGCGGTGCCCTGGGCGATCCCGCCGGCACCGCCGACGGCGCAGCCGAGGTCGGAGACGATCCACCAGTCCTGCCCCTCGGGGCCGCCGTAGGGGCGCACGTCGACGGTGGCCCGCACCTCGTCGCCGTCGCGCACGAGCCAGCCGTCGGCGAGGCAGTCGTCCACGGGCAGCGCCGCGGCGGCCCGCGCGTACGCGACGGGGCGCTGCAGGAGGAAGAGCCGGACGAGCGTCTCCAGCGGTCCGTCGCCCCGCGTGGCACGCAGCGCGGGCACGGTCTCGCTGCGCGCGAGAGCGGCGTAGGCGGGCGCGCCCAGCAGGTCGAGGAGGCCGTCGGCGGTGAAGGCCGCGGAGAGCAGGGCGCTGCGCAGCCGGTCGGTGCGGGCGGGGTCGGCGGTGGGGAGGTGCGTACTCACCGCTCCATTGTCGGGGGCACCACCGACAATCACCGACCGCACCGCCTGCCGCTTCCGGGCCCGCTTCCGGGTCCGCTTCTCCGCCCACCTCCGCGGCCTGCTTCCACGAGCCGCTTCTGCGACTTCTACGACTTCTACGACGGCGAGACGGACGTCTTCTGGCACCCGGGCTGCTTGGCCATCGACTTGCCCACGTCGCCCGACTGAAGCTTCTTCAGCGCGTCGTCGCTCTGGCTGCTCAGCTTCCCGATGTCCCCGCCGATTCCCTTGAGCCCCTCGGCGAACTTCGCCTTGTCGCCGGTGTCCAGCCCGTCCACCCGCTTCTTCAGACCGGCGTACGCCGCGGAGAGGTCGTTGAGCGCCTTGACGGCGTTCTTCTGGCTGCTCTCGCCGTCCTTGACGGGCGGTGCGCCCGCGTTGTCCACGCCGCCGGCCAGCGCCTTGTACGCGTCGGCGTTGGCCTGGAAGGCCGCGGAGTCGGTCTGCTGGACCTTCTTGGAGTCCTCTTCGCTCTGGGCGCCGGCGATCGAGTGGTTGGCTTCCTGGATCTTCTTGACCTGAGGCTGCATCTGGTCGCAGACCTTCTTGGCCCAGTCGTCGAGCTTCTTGTTGCCCCCGCCGCCCCCGCCGCAGCCGGTCAGCGCCAGGACGAGTGCCGCACCGCCGGACAGTGCAGCCACAAGCTTCTTGTTCACCGGATTGGTCCCTTCGATGGCTCCGGCCCCGGAACTTACACGTCCAGGCGACGCCACCTCCGAGCCAAGCGCCCCGTATGCCCCCTTTTAAAGCCATTTGCACCAAGAACGCCGTGGCGTTCGCCGCACCTTGATCCACTCACCCCGGTGCCCTCGCGCGGCACGGCGGCGACCGACGGCGCACGGGCGGGCGGACGGCGCGCCTTCGCACGCCGCCCGCCCGCCCCGGCTCCGCCGGCCCGTCAGGAAACCACCGCGGGATCCGCGGGGTGCGCCGCGCGCTCCGCCTCGCCGTCGTCACCGTCCATGGCGACGCCGCGCCGCTTGGAGACGTAGACGGCGCCGATGATGACCACGACGGCCAGCACCGCGACGCCGATCCGCAGCCCCTTGTTGGCGTCGGCCCCGAAGGAGAACTTGACCACCGCGGGAGCGATCAGCAGCGCCACCAGGTTCATCACCTTCAGCAGCGGGTTGATCGCGGGCCCGGCCGTGTCCTTGAACGGGTCGCCGACCGTGTCACCGATGACCGTCGCGGCATGCGCCTCGCTCCCCTTGCCGCCGTGGTGCCCGTCCTCGACCAGCTTCTTGGCGTTGTCCCACGCGCCCCCGGAGTTGGCCAGGAAGACGGCCATCAGCGTGCCCGTGCCGATGGCGCCCGCGAGGTACGAACCGAGCGCGCCGACCCCGAGCGAGAAGCCGACCGCGATCGGCGCCAGGACGGCGAGCAGCCCTGGCGTGGCGAGTTCGCGCAGCGCGTCCTTGGTGCAGATGTCCACCACGCGCCCGTACTCGGGCTTCTCGGAGTAGTCCATGATCCCGGGGTGCTCGCGGAACTGCCGCCGCACCTCGTAGACCACCGAGCCCGCCGACCGCGACACGGCGTTGATGGCGAGCCCCGAGAAGAGGAAGACGACGGCGGCGCCCAGCACCAGTCCCACCAGGTTGTTGGGCTGCGAGATGTCCAGACTCAGGTTCATCTCCGTGGACTTCGCGTGGACGTCGTCGACCGCCGTGGCGATCGCGTCGCGGTAGGAGCCGAAGAGCGCCGACGCCGCCAGCACCGCCGTGGCGATGGCGATGCCCTTGGTGATCGCCTTGGTGGTGTTGCCCACGGCGTCGAGGTCGGTGAGCACCTGCGCGCCCGCGCCCTCGACGTCCCCGGACATCTCGGCGATGCCCTGGGCGTTGTCGGAGACCGGGCCGAAAGTGTCCATGGCGACGATGACGCCGACGGTGGTGAGCAGGCCCGTGCCCGCGAGGGCGACGGCGAACAGCGCGAGCATGATCGAGGTGCCGCCCAGCAGGAACGCGCCGTAGACGGCGAGCCCGATGAGCACCGCCGAATAGACCGCGGATTCCAGACCGAGGGAGATGCCGGCGAGCACCACGGTCGCGGGACCGGTCAGCGAGGTCTTGCCGATGTCGCGTACGGGCCTGCGGCTCGTCTCCGTGAAATAGCCCGTCAGTTGCTGGATCAGCGCGGCGAGGACGATGCCGATGGCCACCGCCACCAGGGCGAGCACCCGCGGATCGCCCTTGTGCCCGCTGATGGCGGCGTCACCGATGCCCTTCAAATCGGCGTAGCTGGACGGCAGATAGACGAACACCGCCACCGTGACCAGCACCAGGGAGACGATCGCCGAGATGAAGAAGCCGCGGTTGATCGCCGTCATCCCGCTGCGGTCGGAGCGCCGCGGGGCCACGGCGAAGATGCCGATCATCGCGGTGAGCACCCCGATGGCGGGGACGAGCAGCGGAAAGGCGAGGCCCGCGTCGCCGAACGCCGCCTTGCCGAGGATCAGCGCGGCAACCAGCGTCACGGCGTAGGACTCGAAGAGGTCGGCGGCCATGCCCGCGCAGTCGCCGACGTTGTCGCCCACATTGTCGGCGATGGTGGCGGCATTGCGCGGATCGTCCTCCGGAATGCCCTGTTCCACCTTGCCGACCAGGTCGGCGCCCACGTCGGCGGCCTTGGTGAAGATGCCACCGCCGACCCTCATGAACATCGCGAGCAGTGCCGCGCCGAACCCGAAGCCCTCCAGCACCTTGGGCGCGTCCGACTTGTACGCCAGCACCACGCACGAGGCGCCCAGGAGGCCCAGCCCGACCGTGCACATGCCGACGACGCCACCGGTACGGAAAGCGATCTTCATGGCCTTGTGCGACACGGCCGTCAGATCCTTTTCGGGCTCGCCCTCGGCAGGCGTGGCCTCGCGCGCGGCGGCGGCCACCCGCACATTGCTGCGCACCGCGAGCCACATGCCGATATAGCCGGTGGCCGCGGAGAAGAGAGCGCCGACCAGGAAAAAGGCCGAACGCCCGATGCGCTGCGACCAGTTGTCCGCCGGCAACAGCATGAGCAGGAAGAACACGGCCACGGCGAAAAAGCCGAGGGTCCGCAACTGGCGGGCGAGATAGGCATTCGCGCCCTCCTGCACCGCCGCGGCGATCTTTCTCATGCTTTCGGTGCCCTCACGCGCCGCGAGGACCTGCCGTACGAGCACCACGGCGACCCCGAGCGCGGCGAGCGCCACGGCGCCGATCACCAGCACCAGCGTGCGATTGCCCCGGGTCAGCTCGGCCGCGAGATTCTGAGTGAAGTCCACCTGTTCAGGGGTAAGAGGCCCCGCCATTCGTCCTCCCTGACGTTTGGCACATGGGCGCGCGACAGCACCGCGAACGCGGAACAGCCGCCACGCTCAGGCGTCCTGAGCTCAAGATGGACGGATTGTAGGGAGCATGCCGAGATCAAAACAGAGCGCGGCAAACGGAACCGGCCTTACCGCCGTGAAGATCGGGTGAATGATCGCGCGGCAAAGGATCTCGGGAGAAAGATCCCGATTGCGCGGACGGAGATCCGCGAAGAAAAGATCGACACGAGGAGATCGGAAAAGGGATCCGGAATAGACCCGCGGCTCATGCCGCACGGCGGAAATCCGCCCCTGGGCACCGGGGCTCCGGCGCGGCCCGGCAGGCGCCCGGGCCCTGCTCGGGAGCGGCCGCACGCCGAAGCGGGGGCCCTCGCCGGGCCCCTGACGGTTACGCCGGATCCGTGACGGCCCGCTACGGCATTACGGTGACGGCCGGCTACGACAGGACGTGCGCCGACGTCGTCGGCCAGCTCATACGGATCAGGCCGCCGCTGTCGTCGGCAGTCACCTCGACATCGTCGACCAGGCCACTGATCACGGCCAGGCCCATGTCGTCCTCGCCGCCGTCCGCCCCTCCGTCGTCCTGGGCGGGCACGGACGGGCCGGGGACGCCGCCGACGCCCTTGGCGGCCGCGAGCGCGGCAGCGGGCGGCCTGGGGGCGTCGTCCCCGACCTCGATGGAGAACTTCTTCTCGTCCTCGATCAGCACCACCCGGACGGGGCTGGTCACACCATGATTGAGGTGCAGCCCGACCGCGCGGGAGCACGCCTCGCCCACGGCGAGACGGAGCTCGTCCAGCACGGCCTCGTCGACCCCGGCCCGGCGCGCCACCGCGGCCGCCACCAGCCGGGCGGTCCGGACATGCTCGGGAAGGGCACTGAAGAGCAGTTCGACGGTGGCCATGCCATCCCCCTCAGTCGTACGTGCCCCTTTCCCCTCTTCCGGAAAAGGGCGGACTCGCGGGGAGGGCCGGGCCCCTCAGGGCCCGGATCCCCCCGCGTGGCAGTCTTCCTGCGACGACCGTCAGTCGGTCGCCTGCACCGCGTCCTCGACCGAGGTGTGAATCGGGAACACCTTGGTGAGGCCGGTGATACGGAAAATCTTCAGAATGCGCTCCTGGTTGCAGACCAGGCGCAGCGAGCCCTCGTGGGCTCGCACCCGCTTGAGGCCGCCGACCAGCACGCCGAGCCCGGTGGAGTCGAGGAAGTCGACGCCCTCCATGTCCACGACGAGGTGATAGCTGCCGTCGTTGACAAGCTCGACCAACTGCTCACGCAGCTTGGGCGCGGTGTACACATCAATCTCGCCACCGACCCGGACAACCGTACGGTCGCCTACGGTCTCGGTCGACAGGGACAGGTCCACGGATCCTCCAGCACCTTGCATCGAGCGGTCGCCCCCCATGGATCGGCAGCCGCGATGGCATTCAATCACTTACCGGCAGGCGTGCACGACGCCTTGGCGCCATTGTCCGCCACGCCAGTGACACACTCGGTGTCAATGGCCAACGATCAACTCCCGCCGGAGGCGGGCGTACACCCCGCTCCCCGGATGGTCCTCGACAGGCTGACCGCCGGGGCCGACCGGGCTGCGCGCATCACTCATACGGAGCACTTGCCCCCGCGTCCGGGACGTCATGCCCCCTGGCCTGAGAAGATCCGGCCGGAAGTGGTCGATGCCATCCGGCTGGCCGGCATCGAGCGCCCTTGGGCTCACCAGGCTCTCACGGCCGAGCACGCCCTGCGCGGCGAGTCGGTGGTGGTGGCCACCGGAACGGCCTCCGGCAAGTCCCTCGCCTATCTGGCCCCCGTGCTGAGCGCCCTGCTGGACGGGGCGGAGGCCCCGAACGGCCGTGGCGCGACCGCCCTCTACCTCGCCCCCACCAAGGCCCTCGCGGCCGACCAGCGTCGCGCCGTACGGGCCCTGGCCGAGCCCCTGGGCAAGAGCGTCCGCCCCGCCGTCTACGACGGCGACACGCCCGTGGAGGAGCGGGAGTGGGTGCGTCAGTACGCCAATTACGCGCTCACCAACCCCGACATGCTCCACCGCTCGATCCTGCCCGCCCACCCCAAGTGGTCCTCCTTCCTGCGCGCCCTGCGCTACGTCATCATCGACGAGTGCCACACCTACCGCGGCGTCTTCGGCTCGCACGTCGCCCAGGTGCTGCGCAGGCTCCGGCGTGTCTGCGCCCGCTACGGCTCGCACCCTGTCTTCCTCCTCGCCTCCGCCACCGCCTCGGACCCGGCCACCGCGGCGTGCCGGCTCACCGGGGTGCCCGTGGCGGAGATCACCGAGGACTCCTCCCCGCGCGGCGAACTGGTCTTCGCCCTCTGGGAGCCCCCGCTCACCGAGTTCCACGGCGAGAAGGGCGCGCCCGTCCGCCGCACCGCCACCGCGGAGACCGCCGACCTCCTCACCGATCTCGTCGTCCAGGGCGTCCGCACCGTCGCGTTCGTCCGCTCACGGCGCGGCGCCGAGCTCATCTCCCTCATCGCCCAGGAACGCCTGGCCGCCGTCGACCGCTCCCTCCCCTCCCGCGTCGCCGCCTACCGGGGCGGCTATCTCCCGGAGGAGCGCCGCGCCATCGAGCACACCCTGCACTCCGGGGAGCTGCTGGGCCTCTCGGCCACCACCGCCCTGGAACTCGGCGTCGACGTCGCCGGTCTCGACGCCGTCCTGATCTCCGGCTATCCCGGCACCCGGGCCTCGCTCTGGCAGCAGGCGGGCCGCGCGGGCCGTACGGGCCGGGGCGCGCTCGCCGTTCTCGTCGCCCGCGACGATCCGCTGGACACCTATCTCGTCCACCACCCGGAAGCCCTCTTCCGGCAGCCGGTCGAATCCACCGTCCTCGACCCGGACAACCCCTACGTCCTCGCCCCCCATCTGTGCGCGGCGGCGGCCGAGCTGCCCCTCACCGAGGCCGACCTCTCGCTCTTCGGCCCCGAGGCCCCCGGGCTCCTCACCCAGCTCGAAGGACGCAAACTGCTCCGCCGCCGCGCCGCCGCCTGGCACTGGACGCGCCGCGAGCGGGCCGTCGACCTCACCGACATCCGGGGCGGGGGCGGCCGACCCGTCCAGGTCGTGGAGGAGGGCACCGGGCGGCTGCTGGGCACGGTGGACGCCGCCGCCGCGCACGCGGCCGTCCACGAGGGCGCGGTCCACCTCCACCAGGGCCGGACCTACCTCGTCCGCCACCTCGACCTGGACGCCTCCGTCGCCCTGGTCG
This sequence comes from Streptomyces sp. NPDC001407, assembly GCF_042895325.1. Classification (NCBI taxonomy): domain Bacteria; kingdom Bacillati; phylum Actinomycetota; class Actinomycetes; order Kitasatosporales; family Streptomycetaceae; genus Streptomyces; species Streptomyces sp. NPDC001407. The sequence goes on along the minus strand of NZ_JBIAWF010000013.1, from coordinate 191,053 downwards.
AGCAGGCCGACCCGCCCTATTCGACGACCGCCCGCGACACCACCGCCATCTCGATCCTGGAGACCAGCGCCGAGGTTCCCTGGGGGGACGCACGGCTCTGCTTCGGCTCGGTCGAGGTCACCAACCAGGTCGTCTCCTTCCTCCGCCGCCGGCTCATCACCGGCGAGGTCCTCGGCGAGTCCAAGCTGGACCTGCCACCCCGCACCCTGCGCACCCGAGCCGTCTGGTGGACCGTCACCGAGGACCAGCTCGACGACGCCCGCGTCCACCCCGAGGCCCTGGGCGGCGCCCTGCACGCCGCGGAACACGCCTCCATCGGCATGCTGCCGCTCTTCGCCACCTGCGACCGCTGGGACATCGGGGGCGTCTCCGTCCCCCTCCACCCCGACACGCTCCTGCCCACCGTCTTCGTCTACGACGGCCACTCGGGCGGCGCCGGCTTCGCCGAGCGGGCCTTCCACACCGCCGCCGAGTGGCTCACCGCCACCCGCGAGGCGATCGCCGCCTGCGAGTGCGAATCCAGCTGCCCCTCCTGCGTCCAGTCCCCGAAGTGCGGCAACGGCAACGACCCTCTCGACAAGAAGGCCGCCATCCGCCTCCTCACCCACCTCCTGAAAGGCGCCCCACCGAATCCACCGGAGGAGACATGACCTGGACTCCCGCGCCTGCCTGACGGCGCCTCAGATGTGCTCCCCGTGCGGCCTTGCCACCGGTCCGCGCCGAAGGGCGGGAACCAGAGGCATGGCTAGGGGCATGGCCAGGGGCGGCGTGTCCGCTGCGAGGCCGTGCCGGCGGCAAGTCGCCGGGCGGACCTCCGCGCCGACCGGGGTCTCCCACGCACCGAACCCGGGGCCACCTCACAACCGCCCAGAAGCGAATCCCAGGATGGGCCAGAGCCGCAGAACAGCGGTGCCACCCTGAGCCCGTCTCAGGGTCGCCCCAGCCAGGCCGCAGGCCCAGGCTCACCCCAGCCACCACCCCAGCCATCCACCAGGCCGCGGGCAACAGCACACCGCTCACGGCCAAGCGGCCCCACCTCCCATCGCCGGACCCGCTCGTGAGCGGACGCGTACCGCGTACGGGCCCGCCCTCGCCTCCGCCGAGACTTCGACGAACTCGCCGCTCACCGCGCAGCGCACCACCAGCGTGCGCTGAGCCACCGCCACCCGCCGGGCGAGACCGCACGCCGTCGGCTCTCCTTCGAGAGCGTGATCCGCGGCTGCCAGCGCCGCCAGGTCCGCCGCTCCCCCGGCCCGGTGGCGGGCCTCGACCGCGCGGCTCATCGCCAGGACCGCCGCGAACACCGCGCACAACGCCGTGGCGGCCAACGCGACCCACACCGTGGCCATGCCTCCGTCATCCCACGGTCTCCTCCGCAAGGGCCACCGCCTCTCCTCCGAGCCGGACCGCCAGGGGCCCCAGCCCCGCGGACCGGGCATCCACGCGCACCCGGACCAGGTCTCCCTCCCCGCTCAGCGCGACCCTCGCGCCCTCCGGCGCGGCCGCCCTGGCCGCGGCGATCGCCGCCGACGGCGGGTCGGACCGGGCCGCCGCCCGGGCCCCGGCCCGCGCCGCGTCCACGCACTGGATCTGCGCGGACGCGGCCATCAGCCCCCAGATCAGCGCCATGCCGAAGAGCATCAGCGCCGGCAGCGCCAGCGCGGCCTCCGCGGTCACATAGCCGCCGTCAGAACGGCGCATGGAGTGCCTTCTGGATCAGCCCCTGCAAGGCCGCGCTGACCGCCCCGCTCGTGACCACCTTGTAGAGCACGGCAGCCAGGGCGCAGGCCGCCAAGGTGCCGACGGCGTACTCGGCCGTGGACATCCCCGCCTCCCCACCCGCTCCGGACCCCGCCCGCACCCGAGCTTCCCGCCATGCGCGGAACCTCGACCACCACGGCACCGTTACCGTCACCGCTGTCATTTCCACTTCCCCCGCTTCCGTCTCACGCATCGTCAATTGCCTTTCAGGAGCCTGCTCGCCAGCCCGAACACCACAGGTGCCACGCCGACCGTCAGGAACGCGGGCAGGAAGCACAGCCCCAGCGGGGCCGTGACCAGCACGCCCGCGCGCCGGGCCCGTATGCCCGCTGCCCGGCTCCGCTCGGCGCGCAGGCGGCCCGCGAGCCGGGACATGGGCTCCACCGCGGGCACCCCGGTCGCCTGCGCACGCTCCAGGCAGCTCGCCAGGGAGCGCGCTTGAGGGAGGTTCCCGACGCGGCTCCAGGCCGTGGCGGGGTCGCCCCCGAGCCGGACCTCCGCGGCCGCCTGGGCCAACCTCTCCCCCACCGGCCCACCGAGGGACGCACCCACCGCCTCCGCCGCCTCCCTCGACCCCGCCCCGGCGGCGAGGCAGGCGGCCAGGAGGTCCGCGGCGAGCGGAAGCTGCTTCTCCACTTCCGCGTCCGCCAAAGCCGGGCCGGCCGATGCGCACGCCGGCGCCACCGCCGCTCCAGCCAGTACGGCCGCGGAAGCGCCGCCTGAGCCGTCACCGGCTCCGCTCGCCCGTGACCGGAACCGCCACATGCCGTACACGGCGGCGAGTCCCAGCCCCCACCCGACGGCTCCTCCGACGAGGATGGGCCCGGCGGCAGCGGCCCCCACCATCGGCAGCCAGCGGCGGATCCCCGGGAGCCGCTCCGTGCGCAGCCTCAGCAATATCCCCGCCCATCCACTAATCTCCGCCTCGCGCCGGCCGAACAGGGACGCAATCCTCCTGCGCACGCTCCGCCTCCCGCGAGCCGCGCCGAGAGCCACCACCGCGCCCGCGAGCACGGCACAGAGCGGCATCACCGTCCACAGGCTGTGGATAACTCTTCCGCTCACCTGCCACCCCTCCGCTCCGAGCCCCGCATCACGCCTGGCCCCGCGGCGGGCTCTCCGGCCGCACCGCGCACGATCCGCCCCGTCCAGGCGAGCCCCGCGCCCTCCAGCAACCCACCGAGACACAGGCAGCCCAGCCCCACCGGCGTATGCAGCAACACCCGCAACGGCGCGGCCCCGAGCGCACTGCCCATCAGCAGCGCCATGACCGGAAGTACGGCGAGCATCACGGCCGTGGACCGGGTGCCCGCCAACTGGGCGCGCAGCTCCTCCCGTTGATCGCGCTCGGCGCTCAACGCACCCGCCACCCGCTCCAGCCCCGCAGCGAGCCCGGCGCCACCGTCGACCGCTACCTTCCAGCAGGCAGCCACGCCCTGAAGCCCCTCGGCCCCCGGCAGCCGCCCGACCGTGCGCAGCGCCTCCGGCACGTCCCCGCCGAATCTGGCCGCCGCCGGAACCACGGCCCAGTCCGACCCCAACTCCCCTGCCCCGGCAGCTGAAAGCACCTCGAAGGGCTGCCGCCCTGCCCGCAGCTCTCCCGCGACGGCTCCGCAGAACTCGATCACCGCCGCTTCCCGCCGCTCGCACTCCTCCCGTGCCCGGCGCGCGCCCAGCCACCGCCTGGCCAAGGGCACGGCCGCCACCGCCGCCAAGAGCGGCAATACGGACTGCCCCAGCAGCGCCAACACGCCTCCGAGCGGGAGGCACACCAGCTCGCGCCGCTCCCGCGCCAGCCGCCACAATCGGTCGCGCCACTCCTCGACCCAGCCGGGAAGTCCGAAGCCGGTCGGTCCGACCACGCCCCCACCGGCGAACAGCAGCCTGGCCCGCCGCACTTCCTGGTCCGGCCTCGTCAGCGACCAGGCCATGACCAGCGCCCCCAACGCCGCCACCGGCCCGAGCACGGCCTGGGGCGCCGCCGCGTGAACCGTCATGGCGCGCACCCCCCGCGCTCGCACAGCTCCGCCAGCCGATCCCAGCCCCGGGCCCGCTCGAAGCCCTTCGGACCGCGGACGGCCGCGGGCACGGTCGTCACGAACCCCGCCCCGTCACGGTCCAGCACATGCACCTCGGCGATACGCCGCAGCCCTCCTCGCTCCCGGACGAGGTGGATCACCACGGCCAGCCCCGCCGCCAACTGACTGTGCAGCGCCGCCCGGTCGAGCCCGGCCGTGGACCCCAAGGCCTCCAAACGGGCCGGTACGTCCGCTGCGGCATTCGCGTGAACCGTGCCACAACCTCCCTCATGGCCCGTGTTCAACGCCGCTAGCAAGTCGGTGACTTCGGGTCCTCGGACCTCGCCGACCACCAGCCGGTCCGGCCGCATCCGCAGCGCCTGCCTCACCAGATCCCGCAGGGTGACCAGGCCGATGCCCTCCTGGTTCGCGGGCCGTGTCTCCAGCCGCACCACATGCGGATGGTCCGGCCTCAGCTCCGCGGAATCCTCTGCCAGCACGATGCGCTCATCCGGGGCGACCAGCCCCAACAAGGTCGTCAGCAGAGTCGTCTTGCCGCTGCCCGTGCCGCCACTGATCACGAAGGAGAGCCGCGCCTCCAGCACCGCCCGCAACAGCCGCTCACCGCCCGGCGGAACGGTCCCGGCGGCAACCAGGTCGGCCAGGGTGAAGGCGCGCGGCCGCACCACCCGCAGCGAGAGGCACGTCGAACCCACCGCCACAGGGGGCAGCACGGCGTGCAGCCGCGTCCCGTCCGGGAGCCGAGCGTCCACCCATGGCCGGGCATCGTCCAGCCGCCGGCCGGCGATCGCGGCGAGTCGCTGCGCGAGCCGCCGCACCGCTGCCGCGTCGGGGAAGGTCACCCCCGTGCGCTCCAGGCCGGAGCCACGGTCGACCCACACCTGATCAGGGGCCGTCACAAGCACATCGGTGACCTCGGGCTCGGCCAGCAGCCGCTCCAGGGGGCCGGTGCCGACCAGCTCGGACCGCAACCGCGTCACGACGCCGAGCACTTCGGCGTCCCCCAGCAGCCGCCCCTCGCTGCGCAGCGCCTCCGCCACCCGGGCCGGCGTCGGCTCCGTACCGCTCTCGGCGAGCCTCAGCCGCACGGCGTCCAACAGCTCGGCGCTCATGAGGATGCCCCGCTGCTCTCGACGGCCAGCTGATCCCAGAACTCCGCGCTGAACCGGGCGAGCGGTCCGCGATCGGCACCCGGTGGCCGTCCGGCGGTCAACGCGCCGGGCAGGCCGGGGTCGAGGGGCAGCTCACCGGCGAGCGGCAGGCCGAGGAGGCGAGCGATCTCCTTGCCGTCGAGTCCGGCACCGCACGGGCCGCGCACGACCGCCCGCAGGTCGTCGAGCACCATCCTGACCATGGACGTGACGCGTTGCGCCGCCACCACGGCGCGCAGCTCCGCGGGCACCACCAACAGCCCCATGTCCAGCTGCCCGAGGGCCTCGACCGCGGCATCGTCGAGCCGCCTCGGCAGGTCGACGACGACCACACCGCCTCGCCTGCGCGCCGCGCCGAGCACGGCCCGCATCGCGTCGGGCGGCACGCTCGCGCAGGTGCCCCTGTCCCAGCTGAGCAGGCGCAGTGAGTGCAGCTCGGGCAGCGCTTCCTCCAGCGCCTGTCCCGCCACCCGGCCCCGCGAGTCGGCGAAGGCCGGCCAGCGGAGCCCTTCCGCTCTCTCGCCGCCGAAGAGCACGTCCAGTCCGCCACCCAGCGGGTCGGCGTCGATGAGCATCGTGCGCCGCTCCGAGCGGGCGGCGCCGAGGGCGAGCGCGCAGGCCAGCGTGCTCGCTCCCGCACCGCCCCGGCCACCGATCACCCCGACGGTCAGGGCAGGCCGTCCTTTCTCCTCCATGGCGTCGGCGATGCGGTCGACCAGCCACGCCTCGTTATCCGGCAGCAGGGCCACGCCTCCGGCCCCCAGCTCCACGGCCCGCCGCCAGATGCCGGGGTCCTCCGGATCCCTGCCGACGAGCACGAGCCCCTCGCCCGGGGGCCCGGCGACCGCCCTCCCAAGGCGGCCGGCGCAGTCGTCACCGACCAGGACCAGGGGTGCCCGCTCCCAGACGCCTCTGCGCGTGGGCACCCCCTGCGCCACCTCGGGCACCGCCCCGGCCGCGGCGCACAACCGCAGCAGGTCGTCGAGCAGCGCCTCGTCCTCCGCGACGATCAAGGGCCCGGCCCGTCCGCCCTCGGCGGCAGGCGGCCAAACGGATGCACTGGATCCGGCCACGATGTCCTCCCCGTCCCACTACGCGCTCTCGCTTCCACGAACATCGCGGAACAGCGCGGGGAATCACCGTGCCCGGAACTGGAAAATCATGTGGATCTTGGTTGAAAACTGTGGACGACCGAGCCGTTGTGAATATCCCGGTCACCTATACCGGTGACTTCCGGAGAGCGGCCTGGCGATTACGCAGCGTGACGCGTATGAAGGAAGGGAGCGCACGGCACCGCGAGACCGAGGGAACGGAGAAAGACCGGGAGGGGCGCACGAAACGCATCCGGACATGCGACGACCCCCGCCGGGGGGGAGAGCGGGGGTCGTCCCCACGGCCGACTCGGGGGGGGAGGAGTCGGGCCGGGTTAGACACGGTCGCGAACGATCCGTGACTTCCATGGTGTACCCGAGAGCCTTCTCAGGCAAACCCACACGCCTCAGCTTACGCCGAATGGAGGGCCCCTATGCTCGGCACCGTGGAAAACCACTCGCTGTCCAGGACAGCCGCGTTCTTTGATCTGGACAAGACGGTCATTGCCAAGTCGAGCACGCTCACCTTCAGCAAGTCGTTCTACCAAGGTGGCCTGATCAACCGACGCGCCGTCCTGCGCACCGCGTATGCGCAGTTCGTCTTCCTCATCGGCGGCGCCGATCACGACCAGATGGAGCGGATGCGCGAGTATCTCTCCGCGCTCTGCCGGGGCTGGAATGTCCAGCAGGTGCGTGAGCTCGTCGCGGAGACTCTGCACGAACTCATCGACCCGATCATTTACGACGAGGCCGCCTCTCTCATCGAAGCACACCACACCGCAGGCCGCGATGTGGTGATTGTGAGCACCTCCGGCGCCGAGGTCGTCGAGCCCATCGGCGAACTCCTGGGCGCGGACCGCGTGGTCGCCACCCGCATGGTCGTCGAGGACGGCGCCTTCACGGGCGAAGTCGAGTACTACGCCTATGGCCCGACCAAGGCCGAGGCCATCAGGGAGCTCGCGGAGTCCGAGGGATACGATCTCGCGCGCTGCTATGCGTACAGCGACTCGGTGACCGATATCCCGATGCTGGAATCCGTGGGCCACCCGCACGCGGTGAATCCGGACCGCGCGCTGCGCCGGGAGGCGGCCGCCCGCGACTGGCCCGTCCTCTCCTTCAATCGACCGGTGCGGCTCAAGCAGCGTGTCCCCTCGCTGTCCCTGCCGTCCCGCCCCGCCCTGGTCACGGCCGCCGCGGTCGGCGCCGCCATGGCCACCGCGAGCCTGGTCTGGCTCGCCAGCCGGCGCCGCTCACCCCGCGCCCGCATTGCCCGCCTTTGAAGGTAAAAGCAAAGAACTGCGGCTTGGGCTTCCGCTTCGAGGGCGACAGGAGTAGAAAGGAATCAACGGCCCGCGAGACCAGGGACATCCGAGAGGAAGCCCTTCACGCACCACGGCCCCACGGACCGAGCATGAACGTCGGGCACCCACGCGACGCCGACCCGTCGATTACGGGCCAGCCGCACCAGGGGCGAGCGAAGTCTCGACCTGATGGGCAAACATCGTGCACGCATGGTAACCCGGCGAACATGCCAGCGGCGGTACCGGACTTGACCGGTACCGCCGCAACCCTGTCCGCCGGACTTCCCCGGCTCTCCCCGCAGCAGCGAACCACCGCCACTCCGGAGCACCCCCGCCGGAGACCGCGCTGCCGCGGCGCCCGGCCGGGCGGTCAGGCAGCTCCGCGCTGGAGCGCCTCGCAGACAGCCGTGCTCTCGCGTACGCCCAGCTCCACGGCGCGGGCGCAGTGGATGATCCAGGCCGCCACGCCCTCGGGCGTGCCGGACACATAGCCTTCGAGTGCCGCCACATAGGCCGCCCGGCCCAGTTCGGCGTGGCCCACCTCAGCGGGGCAGACCGACTTGGGGTCGAGCCCGCTGCCGACGAGCACGATCCGCTCGGCGGTCCGCGCCACCAGCCCGTTGCACGACCCGAAGGGCCGCAGCGCCAGCAGTTCACCGTGCACCACGGCGGCTGTCACCAGCGCGGGCGCCTCACTGCCCGTGATCAGCAGTCCGGCCAGCCCGTCCAGCCGCCCCGACACCTCGGCGGCACTCGGCAGCTCCAGCTCGATCAGCGGCTCGTCGACCGGCTCGCCCTCCAGCCGGGGCCGCCCCACCGTGTCGTCCGGCCGGTTGCCGCCCGCCGCCACCAGGTGCAGCCTGGCGAGCACCCGCAGCGGCGACTGCCGCCACACGCTGAGCAGTTGCCCCGCCTCGGCGGTGAGCCTCAGGGCCGCACCCACCGTCCGCGGCTCGCCCTCGACGCTGAAGTCGGTGCGGCGGCGCACCTCTTCGAGCGCCCAGTCGGCGCCGGAGAGCGCCGCGGAGCCACGCGCTCCGCGCAGCGCGGCCTCGGAGGCGATCTCATTGCTGCGGCGGCGCATCACACGGTGGCCGTAGACACGGTCCACCGCCTTGCGCACGGAGTCCACGGAGTCGGCAACGCCAGGGAGCGAACCCAGGGCCGCGAGCGGATCGGCAGTCGTACTCATGGGTAAAACAGTACGCACTTTGGCTTCACACCCCTCGAAGGAGTGGTCTTCTTCACGCGCGGCTCTCACTTTCCGCGGCCATCACCCTACGCTTGGTGAACATGAAGATCGCTTTCGTAGGCAAGGGCGGCAGCGGCAAGACCACGCTGTCCTCACTGTTCATCCGCCATCTCGCAGCGGCCGGCGCACCCCTGATCGCGGTGGACGCCGATATCAACCAGCACCTCGGCGCCGCGCTCGGGCTGGACGACGAGGAGGCCGCCGCGCTGCCCGCGATGGGCGCCCAGCTCCCTTTGATCAAGGACTACCTGCGGGGGAGCAACCCCCGGATCGCCTCCGCGGCCACGATGATCAAGACGACCCCGCCGGGCGAGGGCTCGCGGCTGCTGCGGGTGGACGAGGGGAACCCCGTCTACGCCGCCTGTGCCCGCACCGTGCCGCTGGACGACGGCGCGTCGGTCCGGCTGATGGCGACCGGCCCGTTCACCGAGTCCGATCTCGGTGTCGCTTGCTACCACTCCAAGGTCGGCGCGGTCGAGCTGTGCCTCAACCACCTTGTCGACGGCCCCGGCGAGTACGTCGTCGTCGACATGACAGCGGGCAGCGACTCGTTCGCGTCCGGGATGTTCACCCGCTTCGACATGACGTTCCTGGTGGCCGAGCCCACCCGCAAGGGGGTGTCGGTCTACCGCCAGTACAAGGAGTACGCACAGGACTTCGGCGTCTCCCTGAAGGTCGTGGGCAACAAGGTGCAAGGCGCCGACGACCTCGACTTCCTGCGCACGGAGGTCGGCGACGACCTGCTGGTCACGGTCGGCCACTCGGACTGGGTGCGGGCCATGGAGAAGGGCCGGCCGCCCCGCTTCGGCCTGCTGGAGGAGTCCAACCGGGCCGCGCTGCGGACGCTGCGCGAGACGGCCGACAGCGCGTACGAGCGGCGCGACTGGCAGCGTTACACGCGGCAGATGGTGCACTTCCACCTCAAGAACGCGGAGAGCTGGGGCAACGCGAAGACGGGCGCCGATCTCGCCGCCCAGGTCGATCCCTCCTTCGTTCTCGGCGAGCGGCAGGCGGCCACCACGCCGCAGCCCGCCTGAGCGCGTCCGAAAAGAATCGGCGGGAAAGAACCGCGGCGGACTCGCACAAGCAACACCCCCACGCAGAACGAAAATCGAAGAACAGCTGGCAGATAAAGACACCCATTCACTCGATAGGAGGAATCGCCCCTTCTCCGATCTTTCAGCCTTCCCTCCACCTTTACTCTCCATTACGATTCGTTTACCGAGTGTTGATACACCCCCGCCATCGCAGCCGCTCCCGCCGCTGCACGCCGTGACCACGGCCGCGACCCGACTCGCGGCCGCGCCGCCCCGACGAAGACGGGAACGCCCATGCAGCCTCAGTCGACGAATACGACGGACACGTCGAATACGACCGCCTCGACCGACTCCGCGCCCAGCGGAGCACGGGAATCCGGCAGGCACCTCTGGCGGCGCGATCTCTTCGCCTCCGTGGTCGTCTTCCTGATCACCGTCCCGCTCTCCCTGGGCATCGCCCTGGCCACCGGCGCCCCGCTCCAGGCCGGCCTGGTCGCGGCGGCCGTCGGCGGCATCGTCGCGGGCCTGCTCGGCGGCGCCCCGCTTCAGGTCAGCGGCGCCGCCACGGGGCTCGTCGTGGTGACCGCGGAGCTCGTGCAGCAGTACGGATGGCGGGCCACCTGCGCGATCACCGCACTCGCCGGCCTGGCCCAACTGGCGCTCGGCGCGGCCCGGGTGGCCCGTGCCGCGCTCGCCGTGAGCCCGGCCATCGTGCACGGCCTGCTGTCAGGCGTCGGTGTCACCATCGCGCTCGGGCAGGTCCACGTCGTCCTGGGCGGCAGCCCGTACAGCTCCGCGGCGGCGAATCTCGCCGCGCTCCCCTCAGTGCTGACGGATCCACACCCGGCGGCCCTGCTCGTCGGCGCGGTCACGCTGACGGTGCTGATCGCCTGGCCCCGGCTGCCGGGGCGGGCCGGGCGTGGGCTGCGCGCCGTCCCGGCCCCGGTGGCCGCGGTGGCCGTGGCCACCGCCGCCGCCACCGGGCTGGTCCTGCCCCGCGTCTCGCTGCCCCGATGGGAGCTCCAGGCCCTGCCCGCCGTGCCGGAGGGGCCGGTGCTCGGGGTGTTCGCCGCCGTGCTGACGGTGACGCTCGTCGCGAGCATGGAGTCACTGCTGTCCGCCGTGGCGGTCGACAGGCTGCGGTCCGAGCGGCCGGACGCGCCGGCCGACCCCGCCGCGCTGGACCGGGAGCTCATCGGGCAGGGCACGGCGAACGTGATCTCCGGGCTGCTCGGCGGGCTGCCGATCGCCGGCGGCGCGCTGCGCGGCTCGGCGAACGTCCGGGCGGGCGCGGCGACCCGCAAGTCCACGGTCCTGCAAGGGGTATGGGTGGTGCTCTGCGCGGGCCTGCTCACCTCCGTGCTGGAGCTGATCCCCCTCGCGGCGCTCGGCGCGCTGGTCATGGCCGCCGGTGTCCGGATGGTGAGCGTCGTCCACGTCCAAAATGTACGAATGCGGCGGGAGTTCCCGATGTACGCGGCCACGCTGGGGTCGGTGGTGCTGCTCGGCGTGCTCCAGGGACTCGCGGTCGGGCTCGTGGTCACCGGCTTCCTCGCCCTGCGGCGGCTGGCACACACCCGCATCACCGTCGAGGCACGGGGGCGCGATCATCTGGTGCTCGTCAGCGGGCAGTTGACGTTCCTGGCCGTGCCACGGCTGACCCGGGCACTGGCGCACGTGCCCAACGGCGCGAGCGTGGTGGTCGAGCTGGGCGGTTCCTTCATGGATCACGCGGCCTACGACGCCTTGCAGTCGTGGACCAACGCCCATCGCGCACACGGCGGTCGGGTCACGCTCCGCGGCCGCGGCGGTCAGCCCATCGCCGAGCCCTCCGGCGCCCACGTGTGCCACCCCTGGACTCCCTGGCGCAACCACCACTGCACCCGCCCCGCCACGGACACCGGCACCCCGGACACCGGAGGCGGGCGGCAGCTCCTCGGCGGGGTCACCGCCTTCCAGCGCCACACGGCCCCCCTGGTGCGGGACGAGCTGGCCCGGCTCGCGCTCGAAGGGCAGCGCCCCACCCAGCTGTTCCTCACCTGCGCCGACTCCCGGCTGGTGACGAGCATGATCACCTCCAGCGGTCCGGGCGACCTGTTCACCGTGCGCAACGTCGGCAATCTGATGCCTCCGCCCGACTCCGACGGCACCTGCGATTCGGTCGGCGCCGCCGTGGAGTACGCGGTGGAGGTGCTGCGGGTCGGCACCATCACCGTCTGCGGGCACTCCGGATGCGGGGCGATGCAGGCGCTGCTCGACGCCGCCGGACAGGGGCCGGGCGCCCAGCAGTCCTCGCTCACCCGCTGGCTGCGGCACGGCCGTCCGAGCCTGGCCCGGATACAGCGGATCGGCCGGCTCGGCCGGGGTGAGGTGGCGCTGGCCGACCGCCCCGTGGCGGACGACGCCGAACGCCTCGCGCTCGTCAACGTGATGCAGCAGCTCGATCACCTGATGGCCCACGTGTGCGTCGCCCGGCGCGTGGCGGAAGGGACGCTTCAGCTCCAGGGGATGTATTTCCATGTGGCCGAGGCGCAGGCCTATGTGCTGGATCCGCGCTCGCGCACCTTCAAGGCCGTACGGCCGGAGGTCCTCGACGCCGTCTGAGGGGCGGCCGCCCGCCGGGCGCCACCCCGCGACGACGTACCCCGTCACGCCCGCACCACCCGTCTGACCTCGAACAACCTCTCCACACAAAGGTCTAAACCAGTTTTTGCCGACAACCCTTGTCAGAGTGCACTCCGGGCTGATGAGCTATGGCCCGGGACGCAACGGACACCCTGGGAAAGGGAGATGTCGTGAGCAACGAAAGCCTGGCCAACCTCTTGAAGGAGGAGCGCCGCTTCGCACCGCCTGCCGACCTGGCCGCGAACGCCAATGTCACCGCGGAGGCGTACGAGCAGGCGCGGGCTGATCGGCTGGGCTTCTGGGCCACGCAGGCCCGGCGGCTGAGCTGGGAGACCGAGCCGACCGAGGTGCTGGACTGGTCGAACCCGCCGTTCGCCAAGTGGTTCGCGGACGGCCGGCTCAACGTGGCCTACAACTGCGTGGACCGTCATGTGGAGAACGGCCTGGGCGACCGGGTCGCCATCCACTTCGAGGGCGAGCCCGGCGACACCCGCACCATCACCTACGCCGAGCTCCAGCGCGAGGTCTCCAAGGCCGCCAACGCCCTGACGGAGCTGGGTGTCCAGGCGGGCGACCGGGTCGCGATCTATCTGCCGATGATCCCCGAGGCCGTCGTCTCGATGCTCGCCTGCGCGCGGATCGGCGCCCCGCACTCGCTCGTCTTCGGCGGCTTCTCCGCGGACGCCCTCGCGACCCGCATCAACGACGCCGACGCCCGCGTCGTCATCACCGCCGACGGCGGCTACCGGCGCGGCAAGCCGTCCGCGCTCAAGCCCGCGGTGGACGAGGCCCTGACCCGCCCCGGCACCGAGAACGTCCGCAGCGTCCTCGTCGTCCGGCGCACCGGCCAGGAGGACGTCGCCTTCACTGAAGGCCGCGACGTGTGGTGGCACGACCTCGTCGAGCGCCAGTCGGACCAGCACACCCCGCAGGCGTTCGACGCCGAGCACCCGCTGTTCATCCTCTACACCTCCGGCACCACGGGTAAGCCCAAGGGCATCCTGCACACCACCGGCGGCTATCTCACCCAGACCTCGTACACCCACCACGCCGTCTTCGACCTCAAGCCGGAGACCGACGTCTTCTGGTGCACGGCCGACGTCGGCTGGGTGACCGGCCACTCGTACATCGTCTACGGCCCCTTGAGCAACGGCGCGACCGAAGTCCTCTACGAGGGCACGCCAGACAGCCCGCACCAGGGCCGCTGGTGGGAGATCGTCCAGAAGTACGGCGTCACGATCCTCTACACCGCGCCGACCGCGATCCGCGCCGCGATGAAGTGGGGCGACGACATCCCCGCCAAGTTCGACCTGTCCAGCCTGCGCGTCCTCGGCTCGGTCGGCGAACCCATCAACCCCGAGGCGTGGGTCTGGTACCGCAAGCACATCGGCGCCGACCGCACCCCCGTCGTCGACACCTGGTGGCAGACCGAGACCGGCAGCATCATGATCAGCCCGCTGCCCGGTGTCACGGCCACCAAGCCCGGCTCCGCGCAGGTGCCACTCCCCGGCATCGCGGCCACCGTCGTGGACGACGACGCCCGCGAGGTGCCCGACGGCCACGGCGGCTATCTCGTCCTGACCGAGCCCTGGCCCTCCATGCTCCGCACCATCTGGGGCGACGACCAGCGCTACCTCGACACCTACTGGTCCCGCTTCGAGCACAAATACTTCGCGGGCGACGGCGCGAAGAAGGACGACGACGGCGACGTCTGGCTGCTCGGCCGCGTCGACGACGTGATGCTGGTCTCCGGCCACAACATCTCCACCACCGAGGTCGAGTCCGCCCTCGTCTCGCACCCCAAGGTCGCCGAGGCGGCCGTCGTCGGCGCCGCCGACCCGCAGACCACCCAGGCCATCTGCGCCTTCGTGATCCTGCGCGGCACCGCGGACGCGACCGAGGAGGGCCTGGTCGAGGAGCTCCGGGCGCACGTCGCCAAGCAGCTCGGTCCGATCGCCAAGCCCAAGCGCATCCTGCCCGTCGCCGAGTTGCCCAAGACCCGGTCCGGCAAGATCATGCGCCGCCTGCTGCGCGACGTGGCCGAGAACCGCACCCTCGGGGACGTCACCACGCTGACCGACTCCTCGGTCATGGACCTGATCCAGTCCCAGCTCCCCGCCGCGAGCAGCGAGGACTGAGGCAGCACGCAGCCCTCGGGCAGCGAGTGAACACCTCGTACGAGTGAGGGGCACCTGGCATCGCGCCGGGTGCCCCTCACACTTTCGGGCTAAGGTAAGTATTCGTCGCGTCAAAAACGCGACAAGAATCATGGGCGCGCCGGGAAGTCTGGTCGGCACACAGCACACGTGTATCCAGTCGACCCCAGGAGGTACTCCGCCGTGGCCGCGCCCAAGAACCGCCGCTCCGTCTTTCTCGGCCGGCTGCCGCTGCCAGAGCGGACTTACCTCGCCGACGCCCTGCGTACCGAAACCGTGGGCGGCGTGCTGCTGCTCATCGCCGCCGTCGCCGCGCTGATCTGGGCGAACACCCCGCTGCGCGACAGCTATCAGTCGGTCAGCTCGTTCCACTTCGGCCCCGGCTCCCTCGGCCTGAATCTTTCGGTCCAGCACTGGGCGGCCGACGGACTGCTGGCCGTCTTCTTCTTCGTGGCGGGCATCGAGCTCAAGCGCGAGCTGGTCGCGGGCGAGCTGCGCGATCCCAAGGCGGCGGTCCTTCCGGTCGTCGCGGCGGTCTGCGGCATGGCCGCGCCCGCGCTCGTCTATTTCACCGTGGTGACGACCGGCGGCGGCTCGACGGCGGGCTGGGCCGTGCCCACCGCGACCGACATCGCCTTCGCGCTCGCCGTGCTCGCCGTCATCGGCACCTCCCTGCCGTCGGCGCTCCGGGCGTTCCTGCTGACCCTCGCCGTCGTCGACGACCTCTTCGCGATCCTGATCATCGCGGTGTTCTTCACGCAGAAGCTGAACTTCGCGGCTCTCGGCTTCGCCGTGCTGGGCCTGGCCGTCTTCTGGCTGCTGCTCCGCAAGGGCGTGCGCGGGTGGTACGTCTACGTCCCTCTGGGCATCGTCAACTGGGCGCTGATGTACAACAGCGGCGTCCACGCCACGATCGCGGGCGTCGCCATGGGGCTCATGCTGCGCTGCACGCGCCGTGAGGACGAGGTGCACTCCCCCGGCGAGCACATCGAGCACCTCGTGCGCCCCCTCTCCGCAGGGCTGGCCGTGCCGCTGTTCGCGCTGTTCTCGGCGGGTGTCGCGATCTCCGGCGGCGCGCTGTCGGACGTCTTCACCCGGCCCGAGACCCTCGGTGTCGTCCTCGGCCTGGTCGTCGGCAAGGCGATCGGTGTGTTCGGCGGCACCTGGCTGGCGGCACGTTTCACCAAGGCCGAGCTCAACCCCGACCTCAAGTGGCCCGACGTGCTGGCCGTCGCCTCGCTGGCCGGCATCGGCTTCACGGTCTCGCTGCTGATCGGCGAGCTCGCCTTCAAGAACGACCCGCTGCTGACCGACGAGATCAAGGCGTCCGTGCTCGTCGGTTCGCTGATAGCGGCGGTGCTGGCGAGCGTGCTGCTCAAGCTGCGCGACAACAAGTACAAGAAGCTGTGCGCCGCGGAGGACCTCGACGAGGACCACGACGGCATCCCCGACATCTACGAGCAGGACAATCCGGCGTACCACCTCCGGATGGCCGCGATCCTGGAGGCGAAGGCGGCCGAGCACCGCAGGCTGGCCGAAGTCGCTGCCGGGCGCACCGCCGGGGAGGATGGTCCGGCATGATCTGAGTGTCTTCACATTCGCTGGAGACCCGCAGATGACGAGCTGATGACGATGAGGGAGCAGCCGATGAGCGCAGCCGACGACGGTGCGGCGACCGGTGTGAACGGCGCCAACGGCGCGAACCGCAGCCTCGGCCAGCTGATGGCGACGGCCACCACGGAGCTGTCCGCACTGGTGCACGACGAGATCGCGCTGGCCAAGGCCGAACTGCGGCAGGACGCCAAGCGCGTCGGCATCGGCGGTGGCGCGATCGCCGCGGCCGGGACGCTGGCGCTGTTCTCGCTGCCCGTTCTGAGCTTCGCCGCTGCGTACGGCATCCACAACCTCGGCCTGGGGCTCGCCTGGTCGTTCCTGATTGTCGGTGGCGCGTTCCTGCTGGTCGCCGCGGTTCTCGGGCTGCTGGCCGTGAACAGGTTCAAGAAGGTCAGCAAGCCCGAGAAGACCATTGCCTCCGCGAAGCAGACGGCTGCCGTCCTGGGCACCGTCAAGCCGCACCCGTATCCGCTGACGGACACGGGCCGCTCCGACGCATCTGTGACACGCTCGGCCGTATGACGGTGCCCGATACCTCCGCAGCGCCCGCGTCCCCCGACCCCGAGCCCACCCCCTCCGCCGGGCCTCCGGCGGCGCGGACGGGCCCGGCCCCGGCGGTGTCCGGGGCGTCGGTCGTACGTCCCGAGGGTCCCTGGACCCACCGGGATGTGGCGGCGAACGGCGCGCGGTTCCACATCGCCGAGATGGGCGATGGGCCTCTGGTGCTGCTGCTGCACGGCTTCCCGCAGTTCTGGTGGACGTGGCGGCACCAGTTGCAGGCGCTCGCGGACGCCGGTTTCCGGGCGGTCGCGATGGACCTGCGCGGGGTGGGCGGCAGCGACCGTACGCCGCGCGGCTACGACCCGGCGAACCTCGCGCTCGACATCACCGGAGTGATCCGCTCGCTCGGGGAGCCGGACGCCGCGCTGGTGGGGCACGACCTGGGCGGCTATCTGGCGTGGACGGCGGCGGTGATGCGGCCGAAGCTGGTGCGCAGGCTCGCGGTCTCCTCGATGCCGCACCCGCGGCGCTGGCGTTCGGCGATGCTCTCCGACGTCAAGCAGAGCGCGGCCGGTTCTTACGTCTGGGGCTTCCAGCAGCCGTGGCTGCCGGAGCGACGGCTGGTCGCGGACGACGCGGCGCTGGTGGGGCGGCTGGTGCGGGAGTGGTCGGGCCCCCGGCTGCCGGACGACGACGCGGTCGATGCCTACCGACGGGCCATGACGATCCCCTCCACGGCGCACTGCTCGATCGAGCCGTACCGCTGGATGGTGCGTTCGATGGCGCGCCCGGACGGCCTCCAGTTCAACCGCCGGATGAAGCGGCCGGTGCGGGTGCCGACGCTGCACCTGCACGGTTCCCTCGATCCGGTGATGCGCACGCGCAGCGCGGCGGGCTCCGGGGAGTACGTGGAGGCACCGTACCGCTGGCGGCTCTTCGACGGGCTCGGGCACTTCCCCCACGAGGAGGACCCGGCGGCGTTCTCCGCGGAACTGGTCAACTGGCTCAAGGATCCGGAACCGGACCGCTGACCTCCGCCGAGGGTCCGCGACCCGCCCGGATCCCGCCCGGCACGGGCCGCCGGGGCACCGCCGCACGCACGGGAACGGCCGTTCCTCGAACGGCCAATTGCCCGGCGCATAGGCCAATTGAGCGACCCCTGGGCGATTACCGACCTTTGGCCCCGGGCACAGAGCTCTGTATGGGCTGGACGCACGACTACCGTGACGCGACACAGGAGCGGGGCGCCGAGGGCGACTCCGCTGTGGCTGTGGGCGAGGTGACCGACAGGGCTGCGAGGGTGGAGCACCGGCCGGTGGCCGGACCGGATCCGCTCATCGGCATCCCGCGCATCATCCGCCGTCGCGCCCGCTGGGTGTCGGCGCGGCTGCGCCACCACCCGCGCGGCCGCTGACGCGCCTCTTCCGCGCCGGCGCTCCCTCTGGGCACGCCGGGCGCCGAAAGGCCCTCAGAAGCCCGCACAGGGCCCGCGTGAGGGCTCAGAGAGCGCAGCTCTGGGTGTTCACCCGCTCGACCGCCTTACGGCCGCTGACGACGTCAGGACGCACCTCGTCGGCCGTGAGGGCGTAGCCGGTGTCGGCGTCGTCGAGGGACTTGGCGAAGACCACGCCGTAGACCCGGCCGTCCGGAGTGAGCAACGGGCCGCCGGAATTGCCCTGGCGCACGGTGGTGTAGAGCGAGTAGACGTCACGCCGGACGTTGCCGCGGTGGTAGATGTCCGGGCCGTTGGCCTGGACCCTGCTGCGGACGCGGGCGGCGCGCACGTCGTACGACCCGTTCTCGGGAAAGCCGACGACGATGGCGCTCCTGCCCGTCTCGGCGTCGTTCTCGGCGAACCGCAGGGCGGGCGCCTCCAGCTGCGGCACGTCCAGGACGGCGATGTCGCGCTTCCAGTCGTAGAGGACGACCTTCGCCTCGTACTGCTTGCCCTGCCCGCCGATCTGGACGGTCGGCTCGTCGACGCCGCCGACGACGTGGGCGTTGGTCATCACCCGGTGCCGGTCGAAGACGAAGCCGGAGCCCTCGAGGACCTTGCCGCAGCTGGGCGCCGTGCCCACGACCTTGACGACGCTGCGCTGGGCGGAGGTGGCGACGGGGCCCTCGGCGAGCTGCGGGTCGGGCGCGGGCACCGAGGTGATGGGCTCGGTGGAGAACGGCGCGAAGACCTGCGGGAAGCCGTTCTGCGCGAGGGCCGTGCTGAAGTCCGCGAACCAGGTGTTGGCCTGCGAGGGGACGACCCGGGCGACGCCGAGCAGCACCTTGGAGTTGCGGACCTCCTTGCCGAGCGTCGGCAGGGAGGTGCCGGCGAGGGCGGAGCCGATCAGCCAGGCGACCAGCAGCATCGCCAGGACGTTGACGAGCGCGCCTCCGGTGGCGTCCAGCGCGCGGGCCGGGGACCAGGTGATGTGGCGGCGGAGCTTGTTGCCGAGGTGGGTCGTGGCGGCCTGGCCGATCGAGGCGAAGACGATGACGATGACGACGGCCGCGACGGCCGCGACCGTGCCCGGGGTGGCGTCGTCCGTCGCGCTGTCCCAGATGACCGGCAGGACGTACACCGCGACCAGGCCACCGCCGAGGAAGCCGATCACGGACAGCACCCCGACGACGAAGCCCTGGCGGTAGCCGACGACGGCGAACCACACGGCAGCGATCAGCAGCACGACATCCAGCACGTTCACCGGGAAATGCCTCGCAATGATGTTGTCGGTGGGGTCGGCGGTGCCGCGCCCGGGGGTGGGCCGAGGTCACCGTCTCATGCCTGTCAGGCGTGCTGGTCCAGAGGTACCTGCCGGGCCCGGTCCCAGGGGCGCTCCCAGCCGGAGTAGTGCAGGATCCGGTCGATCACCCCTGCGGTGAACCCCCACACGAGCGCTCCCTGGACCCGGAAGGCGGGCCCTGTGTGGCCGCTGGGGTGCTTGGCCGTCGCGCGGTTCGCCGGGTCGGCCAGGTCGGCCACCGGCACCGCGAAGACCCGCGCGGTCTCCGCCTCGTCGACCGGCCCCACGGGGCTGGGCGCGCGCCACCAGCCGAGCACGGGGGTGACAACGAAATCGCTCACAGGGATGTAGAGCCGGGGCAGCACGCCGAAGACCTGCACACCGGAGGGGTCGAGCCCGGTCTCCTCCTCGGCCTCCCGCAGCGCGGCCCGCACCGGCCCGCCCGCGGCCGGGTCGCCGTCCTCCGGGTCGAGCGCGCCTCCGGGGAACGACGGCTGCCCCGCGTGCGAGCGCAGCGTCCCCGCGCGCTCCAGGAGCAGCAGTTCCGGCCCCTTGGGGCCGTCGCCGAAGAGGACGAGCACGGCGGACTGCCGGCCGCCGGTGTCGGGCGGCAGGAAGCGGCTGAGCTGGTGCGGCTCGATCGTCTCCGAGGCGCGCGCCACCGGTTCGAGCCACTCGGGCAGCCCCTCCGCGGTGACAGCGGCTCCCCGGCCGTACGTGCTGGTCATGCGCTTCCCCTCGTGCGTGCGCTCATCGGCTCACTCCGTGCGTGCCCTCGGCCCGCTCACTCGGCGCCCAGCGGGCGGCCCGGCAGGCCGGGGTAGTCCGGCGGGGGCTTCAGCCGCTGGCCCGGCAGCCCGCCCTTCTCGTACTTCAGCAGCTTCTTCGCCTTCTCCGGATCCGTCTCGCCCTCGCCGTACGACGGGCACAACGGGGCGATCGGGCAGGCTCCGCAGGCGGGCCTGCGGGAGTGACAGATGCGCCGCCCGTGGAAGACGACCCGGTGCGAGAGCATCGTCCACTCGCTCTTGGGGAAGAGGTCGCAGACGACGGCCTCGACCTTCTCGGGGTCCGTCGCGTCGGTCCACTTCCAGCGGCGGACGAGCCGGCCGAAGTGGGTGTCCACGGTGATGCCGGGGACCCCGAAGGGGGTCGTCACATTAGCACCATGGTTCGGATCGCCTGCCCGACTTGCCTCACAAGCGCATGCGTTCCCCGTGACCACGAACGCGGTCTTCCGCCCGACACCAGGGAGTTTGACCAGCTCAGCGAGGGTCTTGGGCACCATGCCGTCATGCTCCCCCACCACGGCAGCCGCAAGCTTGGTGATGCTCCGGGTCTTGGCCCGGAAGAACCCCGTGGGCCTGATCAGGTCCTCAACGTCTGCCGGGTCGGCCCCTGCCAGATCAGCCGGGTGCGGGTACTTGGCGAACAGGGCAGGGGTCACCTGGTTGACGCGTAGGTCTGTCGTCTGCGCGCTGAGCACGGTTGCTACCAGCAATTGCCACGCGTTCACGTGGTCTAGCTCGCAGTGCGCGTAAGGGTAAGTCTCGGCAAGCACACGGTTGATCTTCCGTGCCCGCCGGACGAGTGCTAGCCGGGTCTCTTCCGCCATACGGGCCAGCGTACGGGGCAGAACGGCTCTGCACGGCCGTCTGAGGGCATAAGAAGGCCCCGCCCACGCGCCACGGGGGCGACGCATGGACGGGGCCGTTCGGGGGCCGTCTGGCAGGGTCCGGACCCTTGCCCCCTCATCCTCTAGGGCGTGCTCTCAGTGGCCGCCCAAGAGGGCCGTGCACCCGTTCCGGACGGCTCGACCTGTCCAGGGTTGTTCCGGCCGGAACGGGCGTCTGCGCCGGTCCTGTGGGGCTAGGCTCGCTCTATGGCTGAGCCTTTCGTGAACGCGGATGACATCGACCATCCGGCGTGCGGTATCTGTCCTTCAAAGCGGCTCCCCCGGTCGGAATTTTTGGTCTATGACCGGCCGACCAGAGAAGCGCCTTTCAATCCCGAAGACGGATTCCGCTATACGTCGGATGGAACACCTGTCTGCGTTCACCCCCACAAGGTCGGGCTTGAACCTGATCGCATCGCGCCACCCCCGGAACCGGTAAAGCCGGAGACGACGGAAGCGGAACCGCCTAAGCGGCCGTGGTGGCGAGCGGGATGGAAACGCGCTTCCCGCGCTCAGTGACGCCGATACCGGCGTACACGCCATCCAGGATCTTCCGGCGGCGTTCGGTTTCGGCAGAGCCGATCCAGTAGCGCGGGTTCACGTCACCGAACGCCGCCTTATAGACCTGGTGCGTGTAGTCGCCGTGGTCCCACGTGCCGCCGCCTGCGCCCTCTTCCATGTCCGTCATGTGCACGAACTGAATGCCGAGTCGCTTTTGCATTCGGCACAGAAGCGTGAACTGAGCCGTAAGCGCGTGGCTCATCACGTCCACAGGCACGGGGAGCGGGATTTCCGCCGCACGCTCGTCGCCGTCCGTCAGCTCGTACACCGCCGACTTGATGGCCATGGCGCGTGTGGTCGCCTTGAACAATTCCGGGGCGTCTGCGATGGCGTCGTACTCGCTGATGATCGGGTAGCCGGTGTAGTCCGTCCAGTCGGACGAATACTTACGGCACGTGTCCCAGAGCCGACTGAACTCCGGGTCAGCCTGCATGTCCGCGAAGATCTCTCGGGCGCGCTCCGCCACCTTTTCCGGTGCGGGGCGGCTAATAGTTGCTGTCACTTCCTGCACTCTCCTTCTTCGGTGGTGCATTCGGTCACCCACCCGACTGCCGCTGTCCTTCGGTTTGCAGCCGGGCGGGAGTCTGGGGGAATTCAGAAACGGTTACAGCACAAGCGACACGGCGTCTTGTTCGCCCGCTGAGCTTTTTCAAGCGACACGACCACCACCTTTGCGGGGTCGTGCTTGCCCAGTGACACGCAGTCTTGGGCTAGGTGGAATTCACCATCACCCGCAACAACAGTGACCGCCGTGGTAATCGCCTGTTGGCCATTCATGATTTCCCTGGTGTTCGTCGCTGGCTTAGGCGTGTCCGGCCCTTCCCTACGAAGGGCCGGACACCCGCTTTCGGTTGGGCTGCCGGGATGGAAGCAGTTCGGCGCCCCAGGAAGTCCCTGCCGAAAGCGGAGTGGGTACCCGCCCCTGCCGAGATTCCGAATTGATGCGGGGGAGCATGTTTCGGTGACGTTCGGCAGGGACGGGAGATTAGTTGCGGCCGGTCGCTGCTACAGCGATTACGAATCCGCAAGAGCCGCTGATAGCGATGATCAGCAGCGGACCGGCGAAGGCGGCAACGCTGGCGTAAATACGTTTCATGGCGTGCTCTCCTTATCTCGGCATCCCTGCTTGCAGTTCTCCCACCGGCAAGGCACATGCTTGGAACCACGCGGGATGTAGACCACGCCGGAACGCACGTCCAGCGCTCCCCCGTACTCCGTCCACCACCCCTTGGGGCTGTTCTCGTACGGCGTGCCTTTGAAGGGGTCCACGGTGGTCTTCTCGGCGGTCGCAGTGGTCACCGCTCGCCCTTCTCAACGGGGGTGTCGTCGTGCTGGGGGTGCCGCCGCAGCAACACCCGGCAGTCAACGGCTTTCGTCTGGTCGCCGGTCCGTTCTGCTTCCGCCAGTGCGGCGCGTAGCTTTTGGCACTTGTGGCAGCTCACAGCCGCTCCCGCTTCTGACGGGCCATTTCGGCACGCACCCGCCGCATGGTGGGGCTCTCCGAAAGGTCGTCGGCCGCGCGGTCGTGCTGGGGCTCGTCGTCGCCCTGGTGGCCGTCGGGGCACTCCGGGTGCTGGCACATGCACGGTGGCCACTTGAGCGCCGACAGAATCGGGGGCTCCCCGTGTTCGGGGTACTCAGCGTTCACTCCTCCACCCCCTCGTTCGTGATGCGTCGGTGGGGGTGCTGCCTGATGATCCCGTTGAAGTCCCGCACGGTTCCGGCAGCGCTACGGGCACGGGCGGACGTACGGCCGTTCGCTGCCGCCTTGCAGATCACGCACCCGTCCACGGGGACGGGCTCAAGGGTGGGCATGCGGACGGCCGGGGCCTCTTCACTTCGGATCACGGCTAGCAACCTCTCCAGACCGGCCAACGTCGCTTGCAGGTTGGTGCGCGACGCTGCGGCGTACGGGCCACGGTGGACACCAACGGGGTACGGGGCCCAGTGGTTGAGCCACGTCGCGGAGGTCTCCGGGTGCAGTCGCCAAAAGGCACCCACCGCTATGCGTGCGTGCAGCTCGGTCACGCCGTTGTGCGCGTCGCGCTGCGGTAGGTCTCGGCTGGACTGCTGAGGGGTAGTCACCACTGGGGAACCTCTTGCGGTCTGTGGTCGCTCCTGCTGGGGCATCACCGTCTGTACCCCAAGCGTTGCGCTCCGCGCGTACCCTCAACAGGGGGAAAGCCTTAACACTGCGGAAGTTAAGAGACCAAGATCAACAAGGGGGTCGCACACTCGTGCCACAGGAAGACGACAACGGCCAACCCGACGCGCCTGCAAGCCTGTTGGCCTTCTTTGGTAGTCGAGTCTTCAAGCTGCGCAACGAACGCGGCTGGTCACAAGCTCAGTTAGCTCATGAGGCGCACACGACCGGGGCAATGATCAGCTATGTGGAGAACGCGAAGCGGGTGCCAAGTGCTGACTTAGCACGTGATCTTGATGCGGCGTTCGGCACGGACTTCTTCGCCGAGTTCTTCCCGTTCGTCGTCCGGTACGCCTACCCGTCGTGGTTCTTGCCGTTCATCGAACTGGAGCGGGATGCCGCACGGCACCGGGTGTTTGAGAGCCAGATCATCCCGGGCCTTCTCCAAACCGAAGACTACGCAAGGGCCATGCTCACGCCCGTGCGACCAGACAACTTGGATGACCTCGTTGCTGCCCGCATGACTCGACAAGCCCTGTTCGAGCGAGACGACCCGCCGCGTACCTGGTTCATCTTGGATGAGCAGGCGCTACGCCGGACGATCGGCGGGCCGGAAGTGATGGCCGCTCAGTTTGAGCGCCTGCTAGCGGCCGGGCAGCACCCCAGAACCGTGATTCAGGTGGTGCCGGACACAGTGACCGCGCATCCGGGGCTTGCTGGACCGTTCACGCTACTGAGCTTCGACCAGGGCGAGACTTCCCAAGATCGTGAGCGCAAGCCGCCGCATGATGTGCTGTACGTGGACGGCTTCTCACAGGGGCGGACAGCCTTGGACACGGCCGAAGTCTCAGACGCCGCCCGCGCCTATGATCTGCTCACTAGCTACGCACTGTCGCCGGAAGCGTCAGCCGAACGCATCGGCGAACACTTGAAAGGGTTGAAGAGATGACCAGCGCAAGCAAGTTGCCCGTCCGCTGGCGCAAGTCCAGCCACAGCACCAACGGCGGCAACTGCATCGAGATCGGGGAGGGAATCACTGGTGTCGTTCCCGTCCGAGACAGCAAGGACCCGAACGGCCCCGCCCTCATGTTCGCGCCCGACGCATGGGCATCGTTCGTGGGCGATGTGCAGCGGGGGGAACTTCCCACCGTCTGACGTCTGTCCCCTGAGCTGAGCCCCGCCATCCTCCCCTTCGGAGCGGCGGGGCTCTTCGCTACCCTGCGTGAAAAATTGGGCCGGAGCCGGCAAAAAATCCCTAGGGCGAAACGGACATGCCGGGCCCCGCGGCCTCACTTTGCGTGATTACGCGGCGGGTGCGTAGTCGTCCCTCAGCACGTCGGACACCGTGGCGACGGTAGTGACCGTGGCGACCACGGTGACGGCTTCCACCGTGGTCTTCTGCTCCGTCGTCACGCTCTCCCCCGTGGCCGTGTTGGTCACCTCAACGGCGACCGTGGCGGGCTCGTTGGGGGTTTTTGGGGCCGGTGGGGTCACCGTGACCGCTACCTCAAGGGGCGCGCTCTCAGACGGGCCGTCAGCGGTCGTCAGCGTGGCCGTCACGGTCACCGTGTCCGTTGCCGGGTCGGTGGCTGTCACCTCAAGCTGAACGGGCGTTCCGGGCTCAGCCATGGTCACCAGGAACGACCGGAACGGCCAAGCCCAGTCGGGCACCTTCTCAATCATGTCTTCGGTGCCCGGCATGAGCTTGTCCAGCGCACGGCCCACGGTGTCCTTGCTGAGCATCCCGCCGCGCTTCTCCGGCTTGTTCTGCGGCTGGTCGTCCTTGCCGTCTTCGCCGTGGTGCTTGGGCTTGCTGGCGCGGGGCTCGCGCCGGACCTTCGGGCGGGCCGTGGTCGCTTCGGCGGGGCTGGTGCCTTCGTCGTCGTCCTGGTCGGCATCCTTGGCGGGCTCTTCGGTGGGCTCAGGAGAGTCGGCCGGGGCCGTGGGGGCAGCCGGGGCTACTGGGGGCGCAGACCGGCGCTGAGCGGTCTTGCCCGGGGACGCCGGGGACGTGGCCCCGTCGTCGTCCACCATGGGCTCAGTGACGGGCTCAGAGCTGACCCTTTGGGGCTTCACAGGGTGGGGAGTTGGGCCAACCACGGTCATGAGGAACAACAGTCCCCAGACGGTGACCACCACGCCGAACACGACGGCGGGGCGGGCGAGTTGGCGGTGAAACATGTGAAACCCCCTTGTTGCATGACCCGTGTTGGTGGGCCGGTGGTGCGTCGGCGCTGAGCGTCGGCGTATCTCCTGCGGTGAGTTGGTAGCGGCAGCCGGTCACGCGGCGAGCGTGATCGTGGGCTCTTCGTCGTCCTGGTGGTGGTTGTGCTGGCCGTAGTCGCACGCCGACCAGACCCCGCCGGGGTACGGCAGATATGCGCCCGTCTCCGGGCTCACGTACCACTCTGAGAACCCCACAAGGTCCCCTGAGCGGGCGTGGTTTGCCAGCAGCCGGAAGCCGTCGTAACGCGGCCCCCGCTCCAGCAGACGGGCGACTAGCGCCCCCTGAGCACGCAGCAGCGCACCAACCCCTTCGCACGTCGTGACGGGCTCTCCCGCCAAGGGCGAAGGGAAGTCGGCACACGGGTGCCAAGCAAGGCGGTTGTCCCCCAGCTTCGGCGCCCAGACCGACACAAGCACGTCCCGTGCACTCTGTGTAGCCATGCGTTAAACCTAGAACAACCTTTCGTATTGGGGAAGTAAATATCCGGAAACCCATACCCATGGGTAGCAAAGATCGTTTAGCTCCTCCTTTAGGCGTACAAGCCCTACTACCTGCGACGTTACCCCCCACCACTGACAACGCCACCGGGCTGCACTTGTTACAGAAGTGGTCATGTACAGGTAAATTATTAGTTTCACTAAGTAATGTTATGCGGACACAAAGAAAGCCCCCGCCATTTCTGACGGGGGCCCAGTTTGGGGCACCGACTCACGTGAGTCGGTGGTCTATTCGTTGGCGGCTATCAGCATTTCGAGACCTCCCCGAATCACCCACTTGCGCCGGGTGTCGTCGGCCGTCTCTTCATAGTTCGCAATCAGCCAGTCGCAAGCACCCTCCCAATTGGTCGAGTTGCCCAGCTCACGGGCGCCGCCTTTCGCCAACTCATACGCTGCGGCTGCCTGTTCGGGGGTGGTCACATCCCCCGCCGCCTCACCGAAGCGAGCAAGGAACTCCGAGCGGTCATCCTTGGTGGTCATACCTTCATCCCTTCCATTCGTTGCGGGCACCGACTCACGTGAGTCGGTGGATACCGGCGAGACGCGGGCTATGCGGCGGCAAGCCAGAGTTCGGCAAAGCGGTCTTTGGCCTTGCTGCGGACTATGCGGACTTGGTGAAGCGGTATGCCGTGATCGCGCGAAAGCTCTTCGTCCCGTTCGGTTCCGTAGAAGTCCACGGGGAGAATGCCGGTCAGCGCCATGAGTACGGTTCGCTGTTGCTCGCCCATTTTGAAAAGCGTCTTGCGTACCTTCACGCTGGTTCGCTTGCTGCGCTCTCGCGCGAAGTCGTTGGGCTCAAGAAGGTCGGCGGGCACTTCGGCCTCAACGGCAAGCCGATCGGCAAGCGTCACACTCTCACCCGTCTCCGTCTCGCCAAGCGGTGCGTCCAGATACTCAACACCCTGGTAGCTCAGACGGGCCGCGTACGCGGTATCCGCGCTGAGTCGCCGGTCCCCCATGGCTTCCTTTGTGGTAGCCAGCCATTCAGCCTCATAGGGGTCACCACCGGCCAGCGAGAGCGCACGCTCAAAGGCAGCAGCGACAGAGCGGGAAACCCCCTGCCTCATCTCCTCCTTGCGTGTGTCGCTCATGACGCCCTTGAGGGTCCGGTCAATGAAGGTGAAGAACTCCGCCACCGTGTGGCCATTGAAGCGGCTCAGTCCCTGCCAAACGGCTATTCGGCCCTCTTGGGCAAGGTGTTCGGCAAGGGTCTGGTCCGTACGGCCGCCACCGGTCGCGTACTTCCATGCGAGTTGCTTCACTCGCTCTTCCGTGGCCTGAGCGACTGCCGTGATTGCCTCGATGTCGTTCGACTTGGCGGCGGCAATCTGGTCTTCGGAAAGGTCTATCAAGGAGTGCTCCGCGTGTTCCTGGGCTGGTTGCACTCCCGTGGGGAGCGCAAGGGTTGCCCGGAACGGGGCAGAGCGCGCGAGACCGATTGGAGACCGAAGTCACCGAAGCGTCAGGACATGCAGGGGCATGGCAAAGCCCCGTCCGGGATCGCTCCGAACGGGGCTTGCGCATTGCCTTCGTCGTTGCGTTGGCGTTGAACCTAGGCAGCGAAAAGGACACCGACAATCGCGTTGATGCAGGGTTTGACCGCTGGTCTTTTGGAAGGTTGTAGAGAGTTCCGAAGGCGAGACCAGCGCTCACCCTTCGGAGGTAGCGAACCTCTTTCCTGTCATCCTTGAGTAGGAGTCAGATCACGGCGCGGTAACGGGACCACCGACTCACGTGAGTCGGTGGTCAGTAGTCGGCCCCATACAGCGAGCCCCACGAACGGCCCCCCGCATCCGCCTTACTGACAATGGGCACGCCGAAGAGATCAAAGGTCATGGCTTTCTCAAACTCCCGCGCGAACTCTTCCGCCTCACTCGCCGGAACTGACGCGAGGATTTCGTCATGAATCGGCAAGCGCATGGCGTCGAGAAGACCGGCACTCTCGGCGTTCAACAGGGCTTGCCCCAGCAAGTCACGTGCCGCCGACTGGCATTGGTAGTTCACGACGGCATAAGCGCGGTCCCGGTCCAGCGGCATTCGTCGGCCGGTTGCAGACACGGTAACCATGCCGGTTGCGCGTGCTTCTCGCTGCCAGCGTGCGGACGCTCGCCGGATCTCCGGGAACGTCTGGTCATAGGCGTTGACGGCTCGCCTGATCTCATCCTCAGTCGCGCCGGTCTGTCTCGCCAGCGTCGTAATACCCCCGCCGTACACCTTTCCAAAGCCCGCACCCTTGAATAGCTTCCGGTCTTTGTTAGTGGCGGACGGCCCCTTGATGAGCTGAGCCGTGAACATGTGGATATCGAAATCAGACCCGCCGGACTGAAAGCCGTCTTTCATTCGGCGCACGTCGGCCAGCGCGGCGAGTACGCGCATTTCCACGGCCTGAAAGTCCGTGCTCACCATGACGTGACCTTCGTCGGCCAGTAGGCAACGCCGGATCATCTGGTCACTAGACGGCAGCGTTTGAAGCGCCGGGCGAGTGATGCTCATACGTCCCGTGCGTGCGGCCAGCGCCCCTATGAAGGGGTGAATGCGGCCGGTGCCGTCCACAGTGTCTAGGAACGTCTGGGCATACGCCGAACGCCACTTGCCCGCGCGCTTGCTTCTCAAGACCGCTTCGGCAAGCGGGTTGGGCGTGCGGATTCCTAGGCGCTTCCAATGCAAGTCCATATCCGCCAGCGCGAGCAAGACGGCTTTATCGACCTTGACGGCCCCGCCTGCCGTCCGCTCCGTCAGTGACTCGCCCATACCGGCGAGAGCTTCCGCAATCTGCTTGTTCGAGTTGACCGAATCGACGCCGTACCGGGCGGCCAATTCGGCGTTCTCGCGTGCATCCTCGCTGAGAGCGGCGTCTAGCTGACGGGTGAACTCTTCATCAAGGATGAGCCCCTTACGCTGCATGTGCGCGCATATCCGGGCTATCTCGTGCTCATAGTCCACAAGCCGAGAACGGACTTCTAGCCGGGTCAGCTCAGCGGAAAGGCAGGGTTCCAGCCGGGCCGTAAGGATCACGTCTAGTCCCGCGTACAGGTTGTAAGTCGGGTGATCTAGGTCGATGCCAGCCCAGCCGGTTTCCTTCGTGAGCCCCAGCCCCCGGAAGACCGCCGTAAGGTCCCCCTGAGTGTCCGGGGCCGTCCGGTCGATGTAGTACCCGGACAGGGGCTTGAGGCCCGTTCCAATGCCCCCTTCCTGGGGTTGGCGCGGGTCCACTAGAGCGGCCATCACCTTTGTGTCTCGGGTCCGGGGTGCAAGGTCTTCCAAGGGAATGCCCGCGTGCCGATCAAGGACCAGCCAGTCAAAGGCAGCGTTGTGGATACAGAACCGGCGAGCCTTCGTCAACACCTCAAGGGCGGCGCGCCGGAAGTGGCCGCCCCGCTCCCAGTGAATGACCCACGCGTCATGCGTGTCGCCAAACTGGACTGTGCGCAAGCGGTACCCGTCGCTGAACACATCAAGGCCCGTGGTCTCCGTGTCCAGCGCGATCGGCCCGCGTTCCGTCGCCCGCTGAGCCCAGCTCACGAACGTGTCTAGCTCTTCTGGGGTCGCCGGTACGTGGACGTTCACCACGTCCCCGGCTACAGGGTGTCGATACGTCAGCACGGGCACGCTCCTAAACGCAGACAGACCACCGACTCACGTGAGTCGGTGGTCTGCTTGGGTGGTGGGTTACTTGGTGAAGATGCCGGGCCCGTCTGCGGGCGGCGCCGTTTCGGCCACGCGCACACCTGCGAGAGCGACACCAGCGCGCTTGATCACGCGCGTTACGCCCCGTTCCTCAAGAGCGCCGTAGAAGGTCCGTCGCGTCCACCTCTCCTTTTGGGGCAAGTTCTCTGCCTCGCACCAATCCAAGTAGTGATTGAACGCGTCGTTGCCGTTCATTACGTGGGTGTCGTCGCACTGCTCAAGAACGCCGGGCAGGAAGCCCGCCAGCGCGTCACTTGTGCGCCGATATTCGCTGCTGGCCTTTGTGATTACGTCCGGATCCTTGAGCCCACCCCGGTACCACTCGACCGCACCGCGCACCGCCCATGCGGCTATCCCTTCGGCTTCCTGCATGAGCTTGGTATCAAGGCCGTAATCCCGCTGGTGTCGTGCGAAGTATCGCGTAAACGGGATCATCTTCACGCGCCGCCAAAGCCCCTCGTCCTGCCCTTTGAACTTGGGCTTGTGGTTGGTGGCGAGAAGCAATAGGAACGTCGGCTTGAAAGTGAAGAACTCTTGCCTCAGAAAGCGGGCGGCTATCTCGTCCTTTCCGGTCACTCGCTTGAGTACGCTCTCAGACATGGGCTTGCCGGACTCACCCTCAGACGCCATGACGAGACGCGAACCCCTCAGCGCAGCAAGGTCGTTCGGAATCCCTCCGGACGGCTTCTCTTCAAACGTGGCAAACGGCGTGGTCCGGCTGATAGCCCGGAAGACGGCCGTAAGGGTGTCGGTCGCCACTGACTTGCCGTTCGCCCCCTTTCCCCAGAGAACACAGAAGCACTGTTCGGAGTTATCGCCCGTGATGCCGTAGCCAATGAGCCGCTGAAAGTAGCCGGGCAACTCAGGGGCTCCGGGGAAGATTTCCGTGAGGAACTGTTCCCAACGGGCGCACTCCGCTTGGGGGTTGTAGTCGAGATCGAGCCGGTACGTGAGCATGTCGCGCTTGTCGTGCGGGCGGAGTTCGCCGGTCCGGAGATTCACCGTGCCGTTCTTGAAGCTCAGCAAGTCCGGCCGGTTGTCGAACTCTGCCGCATCTACATGCACGGTCGGCACGCTGCGAAGCTCCGTCATGAGGGCATCAATCCGGGTGGTCATCGTGAACCCCCGCGCCTTCTGAGTCTCGCCAGCAAGAACCAGCGCGGCCCCCATACGGTGAATCTCCTGTCGTACGCGGACTTCTGAGCGCTCCCATGTGCGGCCGTTCCACACGTAGTAGCCCAGTCCCGGCGCGTAGCGAATGCAGCCGTCCGACCACGCAACCAACGCATGTGCGTTCATGGCGTCCGACTCGCCATAGCGATTGATGAGCCCGGCCAGAATGCGGGCCGCTTCGCTGCCTTCGTCACGGGTCACCACGTCCGTGCCGGTCCGGTCGGTCAGCTCAGCCGACACCGCTTCGGCTTGCGCTTCCACCGAACTCCCTACGGGGCGGGCGGACTTGACCGCATGGTGAAGCGCGAGGGGGAACGCGTGCGGGTCACGCTCTCGCCAATCCGTAAGGTCGTCACCGGAGTTGGGGACCGTGAGCGTGTAGACGGCAACCCCGTGGTCGGCAAGCCCTTCGGCAAGGCGCTGAGTGAAGCCACGCCCGGCAGCGTCGTTGTCACCGGCCACGATGACTTGCGAGCCCTTGAGTCCGTCAGCGAGTTCGGCGGCAAGGTCCGGGTTACCGGCCAGCGACGCCCCCCGGACGGCAACCGCGTCATAGCCCACGGCGCACGCTGTAAGCGCGTCTCCGGGCCCCTCAGTGACCAGGGTGACCCCATAACCACCCTGCCCCCTGAAAACGCCGTACGGGGCCCACCGCTGGCCTTCGGGGTTGCGGAGCGAGACCCACCGGCCTGGGCATCCCCCGCTCAGGTCCCGACCCTGCAAGCCACGGGCCACGCCCCGGAAGTCGAGAAGGGGCACGGTCAGCCGAGGGTATCGGGTGAACGCCCTTGACCGATAAGGGAAGTTGGGCACGCCGAACCCGTCATCGGCCCCAAGCCTCAGTTCGTCGGCAAGGTCGTCGTCCACGCCGAACCGCTGAGCCGCGTAGGCAATGGCCTGAGCCCCAACCTGGGACGACGGGTCATTAAGCCACTCAACGGAGCGGTCAACGTACAGGGCGAGCAGGGCCGTTGGGCCGGGACCGACCATTGCCGGACGCTCGCGCGGCACGGTCGCGCCGGGGCCGGTGGCGTCGAACAGGTCTCCCCATGTCAGCTTCACCGCGCTGACCACGGCCTCAGTCGGGCACCCTGCCCGGCACGTAATGCGGACCTTGTTGTCATCCCCCCGCCAGATACGCAGCGAGGGGCGCGAGTCCTGGTGTGCCGGGCAGAGCGCGAGGTAACCCCCGTCGTTCTGTTCGGTTACGTCTGTGAACCGGGCGAGTATCTGAGCGAACTTCATTCTTTGGCACTCCTTCGTTCACTCACCCTTGAGCGCGAAGGTTGCTCAGATCAGCCCGTCACTCTGCGTCCGTTCCGCGGGGCCCGACATGTCCGTTTCACTCCCATAGGCCCGGCGCCGGCATTCCCGCGGTTCTCACCGTGCGTGACGGAGTTTCCGCACGTCGGCAAGGAGTAGCCGGAAGTCCTCAAGCTCTGTGGTCATGTACCACTTGCCGGAATCCAGCCCCCGAAGCGAGACCGTGAACGCGTACTGGTCTGCAAACGCACGAGACGACAGACCCAGCGCGAGCCGTACGCGCGTCCATGTCCGGACGCTGAAATGCACCTTGCCGCGCCGGACGTTCAGCCGGGGCACCTTGACCACGGCAATCCCGTACGGGAATCCGGCATGCACGGCCTCAACTTCCGCTTGCCGCAGGAAGGTTGGGACGCTCGCGCGCTTCACGTTCTTGCACTCAAGAATGAACGGCACCGCGTGCACGTCGCCCACGTCGGCCGCCCCTTCTTGCGCCGGACGCCGGACGTTGTGAGCGTCGAACGGGTCCAGGAACTTGCCGTACTCATCTGCCAGCCCTAGCGCGGCGTTGAGGTAGTCGCGCACGTCTGATTCCCACTGAGTCCCCTTCACCTTGTTCGGGTTAGCCACGTCGGCACCGCCCCGCGACCAGGGCGACGGCCACGCCGACCACGCCCAGCGCTGACCCAGCGAGCGCCAACACCAGTGCGACCGCGAACGGTTCCCCTGCCATCAACGCGACCACCGAACCTCAGCGCCACGCGTGACAGCCGTTGCCGCCGCGTCGAGATACCGGCCCCAGTCGGCGCGCCCCTCAACACCGGGGGCGAGCCATACCGTGTCGCCCCGGCCCATCTGCCGAACGTCCCCCAGTGCGGGGGCGGCGTCGGCCGCTATACGTCGTTCCATCTCTCCCCTGTCCACCGACTCACGTGAGTCGGTGCCGATACGCCAAAGGGCCGGACAGTCCCCGGATTTGGGAACCGTCCGGCCCTGGTGTGCCTGTCAGTCGTCGTCGCCCGTGGCGTTCGCCATGATGAGCCGCGCGTGTTCCGCGCTGATCCACTCCGCGCGCATGGTCCGGCGCTTCGTGAATCCGCTCTCTGTGCCGGTCGGCTGCACCTTGAGCATGGGGCGGAGCCGCCCGCCCTCAAGTACGGCCGTCACTTTCTCAATGATCGCGTCGGACACCCGTACGCGGTTCCCCTGCCGGGCCGCGTAGTTGATGAGGTCACCGGGGTATAGCTCTTCCCCGGCGTAGTCGGTAACAACGCCCCTCTTAGCCAACAGCTCTTTCCTTTCGTGCTGCAACCGCGCGGCGTATATTCTCTGACGGGGTCACGGGCTCAAGATGTGCAGGATTTACGCAGAGCGCATTACGACATAGATGGTCAATCTGTAGCCCGTCCGGAACTTCCCCCACCATCAGTGAATACGCGGTTCGATGCGCATAGGTCATGCGCCCCCGGTAGTGGAAGCCCCCATATGGCTTGCAGCCTGCCCGGAACCGATTGCCGCGCAGTACCCCGCGCCACACCCAACACCCCTGATTGTTTGGCTCATAAAGTCCGTGGAGCCTGCTGAGGGCTCGCCGGTCGTACTCATCCTTCGTCACGGCTCAAGCCCTTCGTCATCGTCCACACCGAAGCGCCTACGCCGTTCATGAATTACCGCCTTGCGCGCTTCCGGCGGGAACTCCCAAATGGGCGACGCAACCGTTTCGTCGGTCGCCCCCTTGAGCGTCTTAGCCCAGTCGTACGCGGGCCCCTGATCGAGCTTTGCCACCGGCTTTACCGCTCGTCCGCGATGGCGTCGTTGTAGCTCTTGAGTACGTTGATTACGGGCTTGTAGTAGCTGACGTTCAGCCCCTTGTTCTTACCCTTCTTGATGGTGAACTCGACCAGCTCAAGCGTGAGTTCGGCCAGCGCGGGGCCGTCGATGGCGCGAAGGTCGTTGTCGTACTCGTGAAGAACGGACGCCATGACCCAACTGGACGACTGGAAACGGAACTTGCCAAGCTCCGGGTCATCGGCCAGCCGGAACGTGACGGTGATGGACGGGGCCGGGCCCATGAAGTCCTTCGCTGCCGCCTTCCGCTCAGCGAAGAGTTCCGGGCAGTGGCACGGCTTGCCCTTCTTCTCTTCCGGGGAAAGGAAGTTGGAGCCGTCGCAGTGGTGAACCAGCTTGTTGCGGTTCCAGAGCTTCATGTCCGCGTAAATGGCCTTCGGGCCGTCGAGAACGACCAAGACGGTTTCCCGGTCCGTGAATACGTCGATGAAGTTTTCGCCGGTCGAATCCGTCTCGATGGGCTCGCCCCCGAAGAGCTGAGCAACAGACTTGGCAACCACAGGGTCGCCCGTGGAAATGCGCCACTCCGAAAGCGCTTCGGGCTGGCCGTCCACCTGTCGGCCGGAATGGAAACGGCCCACGGTGTCATCACTGAACGTCTGCTTGGGCTTGGGCTTGGCGTTCGGGTCGGTCTCAAAGATGGTCAGTAGCGACATGCGCGCTTGCTCCTCATTGCTGCGGGATGAAAGAGGGGCGAGCGAGAGGGACCACTAGTCACCGACTCGCGTGAGTCGGTGGGGTCAACCTCTCGCCCGCCCCTTCTAGTTGGCCTAGAGCGCGGGTGTTGCCCGCCTACTTGGCGCGGCGCTGAGTGCCAGTCACGAGACCGCCAGCGCTCTTGGCGATAGCGCGACCGATGACCGTCTTAGAAACGTCACGGTCCCAGGTGAACACCTTCCGCAGCGCAAGAAAGGACGAGAACACCTCTTCGTCAACGCGTACCGGCTTGAACTCCCAGAGTTCCGGCGTGATGTGCAGAACGGCGGCACCGTCGAATTCCGGCATGGGCTCACTCGCGCCGTCCGGTGAAATGATCCGGTCGGCGTTCGCGTAGGCGCTCATCTGTAGCGCCACGTCCGGGTAAGTGGCCTTGCTGGTCTTCCAGTCGGCCATAAGCAGATGTGGCGTACCGGACCGGTCCGGGGTCGGGTTGCCGTCTTCGTCCAGCCATACCGTGAGCACGGCGTCAAAGCTTCCGGCGTACCCATGGGCATCTGACCACGCCACGTCTTCCGCGCGCTCAAGGCGGGGGTTCACGGCCTTGAGGAAGGCGGCGAAGTTGTCCCGGTACGGCGCAAGGTCCGGGTGGACGCTGCCGACGCACTCACCCCGGATCATGCGTTCAAACAGGTCGTGCGCGTCGCTGCCCACGTCGGCGCGCATCTTCGTGTAACGACGGCTGGCACCCTTGAGGTAGTCAACCGCCCCTTGCCGGTCCCGCTCGGCCATCTGAGCCACGAACGGCAGCGAGTCAACGGCGAGTTCGGCCGTCATCTTCGCGGCCCAGAACATCAGGAATGGCTTAGGCAGCATGCCGACCACGCTGGTTACGCCGGGCACCTTGATTTCCGGCCGTTCCGGGTGGACGTAGAAGCGGCTGCCGCCGCGCTGGATTGTGCGTACGCGTCCCACGCGTACCCCCTTGGTCTAGGTGGTCTGTCACCTAGTGGGGAGCGCGAGGGTTGCCGTGCCCCTGAGAGCCGCTGTACGGCCGTCTGTGGACATGAAAGAGCCCCGCCGGACCCACGGGGGCCAGACGGGGCTAGAAGGCGCTCAGGCGGGCACTCGGAGCTTTCGGGGAGACCCGTAGCACTCGGCGCAGTATCGCCGGTTCGGGAGCGCATTCCTAGCGCAGTGCTCAGCCGGGCGCACGCCGAGAATTGCGTTCACCTTGATAGCGGCACACTTGCGTTCACTCATGCCATTACCTCCTAGGCACCGACTCACGTGAGTCGGTGGTCTAACACGGAAACCCCCGGCCCTGCATTGAAGAGTCCGGGGGCTTCCGTTGGCGTCCGGCCGGTCAGCCCTTGATCTCCTTGCGGAGCACAGTAAGAAGGGCGGTCAGTTCGTCCAATGCCTCTTCCTGCTCCTCCGCGTCCTCAAGCGCCTTGATCTCCTTCACGTGCTTCTTCCACGAGTTCGTCATGCGCTTGATGTACGCGGCGCGAATCTCCTTGGGGGTCTTCTGCTCTTCGCCCCCGCCGCTCAGCGTGGCTTCCGCCTCTTCCTCGGAGAGTTCGCCAGCCTTGACGGCCTCTTCGACCTTCTTGCGCTCAAGAGCCTTCTTCTCGCGGTTCGCCTTAGCGATTTCGGCACGGGTCTGAGTCGGCAGTGCCTTGCCTGCGTCTTCGTAGTGCTTGAAAATTGCCTCAGACGGCTTGAGGTCCGGGTGGGCCTCAATCGCCTTGGCGAAGCGCTTGCGCTCCTCAAGGGTCTCGGGGGTGTCCTGGTCCAGCGCCCGAACGTAGCTGACTACCACGTCAGTCATGGCGTTGCGAACGTCCTTCTTGATGTCCCCGATGGCCCCACGGATGATGTCGGCCGTGTCGTCCGTGCCCTCTTCCGGCAGACCGGCGAGCACCGCGTCATAGACGGCCGCCGCTGCCTTCTTGGCCTGGTCGCTGCGGGCGGCAAGGTCCGGGTCTTCGTCCTTGTCGAGAATGTGAGTCCGAATGTCGAAGATGGCTTCCGCCACCTCCTTGCCACGGGCGAACTTCTGAGCGGCAACCTCCTTGACCTTTTCGGCAGCCGCAGTGATCCGGTCGGGGACACCCTCAACCTTCGTGAAGTCCTGAGTGCCCTTGACCTCAACGGCCTTGCTGGCAACCTTGTCGGCCTTGTCCTTGTCGGCCTTCGCCTTCTTGGCTTCCTTCTCCACCTTGTCAGCCTCAGCGCGAAGCTTGGCCTTAATCGCTGCCGCACCGGTTCCGTTGATGGCGTTGATTGCCTTCTTGATGGACTCGCGCATTTCGGCGACCGACTCAGGCTTACCTTCGCCGTTCAGCGAAGCAAGGCGCTCAATGTCCGCCCGGATCTCCTCAGCGGCCTTGTCCTGAGCTTCCTTGAGCATCGTTGCCTTAGCTGCCATGGCGTCCTTCTCCGTCTTCTCTTCGGTGGTGTCGGCGTCAACCGGCGTGATCACTGTAGCGGGAACGGTGCGGCCAAGTCCCGGAATCTCAATATTCGTTGCCGAGACATTCACGGGGCCAGTGGGAACGTGCTTGCTGCAACCCGCGCAAAGCTCAAGTTCGGGGTTTTGCTCAAGAGCGGGGCCCCAGCTACGAAGGGGGTTCTTGAGCTTCGCGGAGCAGTAAGGAACGTTCCCTTTGTCGGTCGTCTCCTTGATGGCGTGCGGCACTCCGCCGCTACCGGTGGCGCTGCCAATGCGAACGTCTCCGCGAACCTCGGACAGCTTGAGCTTTGCAGCCATGTTCCCCGCCTTTTCCAGTTCCGCGCTTTCGCGCTCCATGATCTTCCAGCAAGTGCGGCAAGGGTTGTAGTCCAGCACGTCGGTTGAATCGACGTAGCGGCTACCGGCAGAAATCATCATCTTGCCGCAGAGACCTTCATCGTTGCCGCGCGACAGGTGCACCGACTTGCCCTTGCCGATGACACAGAAGCCACGAGACTTCGGCTTCTCGTCAATCCAGCGCTGAATGTCGGTGACTCCCTGACTCATGACCCCGCCCCTTCGGCCCCGCTCGCTGCGGCGCTTGCGGGGCTAACAATGGCACACGCGCGCGCACGCACGCAAGGCACCGACTCACGTGAGTCGGTGGTCCGAAACGCGAAAAGCCCCCTGCCTGCACGTATGCAGTCAGGGGGCGATTCAGTTCGACCGACGGAGGGTCAGATCAGCGTGTCGGCAAGGGTGTTGAGGTCTGAGAGCGTGCCCACGTTGGCAATGCTCACGTCGGTCGGGTAGTCGTCTAGCGCCGTCTCGCTCTCATGGGCCGGGGCGGCCCCGGCGGCGCCAGGCCGGAGCACTCTTACCAGCCGGAAGCCGCGCGCCCGGAGTGCTTCCGCTTCGTTCGGATAGCGGCAGTCCGTGACCACCACGGGCAGGTTCCATGTGTCAGCCACGGCCACCTTGTCCAGCGCGAGACTGAGCCAGTGCCCGGGTTCTTGGTCCCGTACGGCTTGCCCGGAGCGCTGGAGTGTGCGCCGGACTTCCGGGAACTGGTCTTTGGCTCGCTCCCATCCGAAGCGCTGGACTACGGCGCTCAGCCGTGTCGGCAGGGGCCCGTATCCCGAAGGCTCATAGGCAACGATCGGGTCAAGACTCAAGACCATTTCCTTGAGCGGGTCGGCAAAGGCAATTCGGGTGTAGGAGTACCGGCTTATGAGCCGGGCGGCAATGGTGTCTTTGCCTGAGCGAGCGCGACCGATGAGGGCAATGTGCGGGTGTCCCATGCGGGCTTACCTCCTGTGGCTAGGTGCTGTCTCTAGCCCCGGGAGCGCAAGGGTTTCCCGCCGCCTACTCCTTACGGTGCCGGGCGGCAATTCCGGCCGTCTCAAGCGCGTCAACGGTCTTGCCGTTCTCAACGCGCTGCACCGCCTCACCGGTACCGAGAACGGCCGCAGCAACGCCCAGGATGAGCGCGGACGGCAGCGACGGCACGTAGTGCGCGACCAGGGCAAGCACGGCGACCGCAACGGCGTAAATCCGGGTTGCGTGGTCCTTGATGAAGGTCATTCGTTCTTCTCCTCTTTCGTTACGTTGCGTTAGTTGGAGCCCGGAGCCGGCGTCCGGCCAACCAGGGCAGAAACGGACATAGGGACTTCCGCGGTTCTCACCCAGCGTTACTAGACGCTGGGCACCTTGAGCGCGTCCCACTGCTTCTTGCCGGGCCAGCCGTCGCAGTAGGCGGGCGAGTCGCCTAGCTTGCGCTGCCACTTCCGGAAGCTCTCGCGGTCAGCGCTGGTCCACTGAGCGCCCGGACCGGACGAGTAGGCCGAACACCCCTCAGCCACAAGGCGCTTGCCCATGGCCGTCACGATGGGGCTGTTGGGGTTCCCCTTGAACCAGGCGGCGCCGGGGAACGCCTGATACGCGGGCTTGGGCTTGCCGGTCTTGAGTACCTGACCCGGGTAGATGGTGTAGGGAGCCTTCACGCCGTTCAGGTCGGCAAGCATCTGCCACACCACGCCGACCTTGGCAGCAATGCCGCTGAGAGTGTCCCCCTTCATCACGGTGTAGGTGCCACCAGACGAAGAACCGCCATCGGTGGGCTTGCCGCCAGCGGCCTTGACGATGCCGGGGAAAACCACATTGCGGAACTGTGCCGCTCGCGCGTCTCCGGGGCATGCGGTGCCACCGTCCGACCACTGCGAGAACATGCGGTGAATGCCGAACCCCGGGTCATCGTACGACCGGCTGATACGGAGCGGCACGCCGTGATGGGTGTGCATCCATACGCCCAGCTTGATGAGGGCGGAGACCTGGGCATCCGTCCACGGGTCCGTGTGGTTCAGGTTGCTGGCCGTCTCGACACTCACGGCGCCCGTGCCGTCGCTCCGACGGTTCGCGTACATATTGCTGTCTGCACGCGTCTGGGTGCCGATGTACTGCGCAATAGCGCCGTCGAATCCAACTCCGAAATGGGACTCAAGATTGGTCGAGTCTCGCCAGTATTCGTAAATTCGCTCCGGGGTCCACGGGGCGGCAACAGAATGAAAAATGAGCTGAGTTGGCCGGATGGCAGGCTGAGCGTCGGACTCAGGCTGTAGCTCCATCTTGCGTGCATTGGGGTACCAAGCCATAGGGATTTCTCCTTCGGTTAGATGTTGGCAAGTGCCATGATTGCCGGGTCAATTCCGACTTCGCCGGTAGCCGGATTCACGGTCGGCGGCATGCCGTTGAAGTTGTCGCCAGCGACGGCCCATGCCCGGTTGAAGGTGTTGCCAAGCGAGAAGTTCGCCGGGGCTGAGGCGGATTCGTTCACCACGTGCATGTAGTAGAAATCTGTGGATGCTCCGTTCATCCAGAAGCCCGCCCAGTACCGGCCCGGTTGAAGCGTGATGCTGTTCTGTAGCTTGAGCGGCACGGGTCCGATGTGGTTAGACACTGCTCCGGGGGCTCCGCCAATCCCGGCTTCCGGCAGGCTGGCCATTAGGCCGGTCTCCACCAGGCGCTTGCCGTTCTCGTCATAGATGCCCGCAGCAAAGCGCGCAGCGGGTACGGCAGTTGAGCCAGCCCAACCACGGGAAAAGATGACGACAGCATTGACGCTGGTGGGCTCAGTTATGCAGATGCCACCCATGTAGACCCGCTTTGGCTTGGCAGGCTTGGCTACAGGGTTCGCAATGCCGTACGGGTCACAGGTCCACGCCTCAAAGCCCAGCGTCTGAGGGGTCCACACGTTCTTGAGCCCCGTCACGGGGAGCTGAGCAACGGGAACCTTGCCGGAAGCGTCAAGCGCTGCAACACCGTTGACCGCCCCGCGTGCAGTCACGGCGAGCGCGGACACGTCAGCAGCCGTCAACGTCACGGACGGGCCCGATTTGCTGTTGACCGTGGTCACCACTCCGGACGGGATGGAGAGCTGACCGGCCGGAACCTTGCCCGTGGTGTCGAGCGTGGCAATGCCGTTGGCAACCCCCTTGTCGGCAACGGGGATTGCCCCCACGTCGGACGGCAGTAGGGACACGGCCCCGGTATCGTCCGGCTGTACGCCGTTCACGGCCGTGACGGTGCCCGCTCCGGTGCCATCCTTGCCGGGCTCGCCCTTGTCGCCCTTGTCGCCCTTCGGACCCTGCGGGCCGGTTGCGCCCACGTCGCCCTTGTCGCCCTTCGGGCCGGGCACGGTGCTTGCCGTCCCTGTGTCACCCTTCGGCCCCTGAGCGCCTGCCGCGCCGGTCGCTCCCGTATCCCCCTTCGGACCCTTGAGGTTCGCCACGGGGTTGCCCCAGCCGGACGTACCACGCTGCCACACGTCGCCCGTGTCGGACCTGAGCAGGAAGTCACCAACCTTCGCGTCAGTGCTGGGAGTTGAGGCGTTGTTGACATACCACGCGGCCCCCCGGATCACGTCGCCCAGCTTCGCCCACGCGCCGCCCGCACGGGTCCACATCGTGACCGTGGTGGACGTGACCCCCAGAAGGGTGCGGGTGTCGTACTGCGTGTAGAAGTCGCCGTCACGCCCCAGCACGGACGTAGGGGCGGCGCCGCCGGTGAATATCTGCGAGCCCGCCACCGGCACATAGTTGGGCGTGGTCGGGTCGGCCGGTGCAATGTCGGCAAGGTCAATGTCCGCAGACGCCTTCGGCAGTAGCACGCTGAACGTGCGCCCGCCGATGACCCCCGAAAGGTTCTCCTTGACCACGTAAGACCAGCCGGACGGCTGCATGTTCGGCGCGTCCGTCGCTGGAAGCCGCACGGAGAAATAGCCGTTCTCGTCCAGCACGGCCACGACGGGCCCGGCAACGAAAAGGTCCGAATCCGGGAACGTCAGGAGTGACGGGGCGTTGAACGTGACAGTTCCGGCGAGCGGTCGGCCGTCTGGCCCCATGTACGTACCGTGCACGACGACCGTAGGAATGTTGGCGGGTAGCGCTGTCAATCGAACCCCCTAGGCATGAGAGAGGCCACCGACTCACGTGAGTCGGTGGTCTGGCGTATGAATGAGAGCGGGGCTACCTACTCAGCAGCTCAGCTATCTGTGCGCGTAGTTCTGCGTTCTCGCTCCGCAGTGCGCGAACCTCCGCGTGAAGTGCGGCTAGCTCCATTGACTGCCGCTCCACCTTTCCCCGATAGGCTTCCGCCTCTTCCTTCCAGGACGCTTCCATGCCAGTGCGGAACTTGTGAAGCGAGACGGCCAGGAACACGAGAAGGGGGACGAGTATTTCAGCGATCCCGTACAGCCGGGCGAAGTCCATGATTCACCCCCTTAGACCCCGAAATAGGCTTCCGTGATATCGGGGTCACGGCCCCAAGTACTGTTGGTCCCGCGCGTCCATGCCCAGCCCTTTTCGGTGGCTTCTGGAATGCGGGATTGCGGGAGCCCAACGCAGTAATGCATGGGAGAGATGCTGTAAGAGCCCTCATCCCAGTTCGGCAGAGTCACGAAATCCGGGGCCCATGGGCTGCCGTTTCTATAGGCGGGAATCCACCACCACTTGCCGCCGTCGTCCTGCTTGTATCCCCAGTTCAGAATGTTGCCATTGACGGCTGAGCCTTCGGTGGCGGAAATGGCATAGATGGTCTGACCCTTGGGATTCTCGGGCCCCTTCTTATATCGGTGCTGTAGTTCGATGGTGTAAATGGTGGTGTCGTCTGCGTAGTCCCAGCCGTACGGGATTCCGTGCACCCAGCGCATGACGACGACACCCACCGTCCGGGCCGTGGTCCCCGTGAGGTTCAGAACGCTGGACGCGCTGACGATCTGGCGTTCAGCCTTGCCGGTGTGCCGGAAGGCGGCTAGCCGTACTTCGGCTTCCCGCTTGCCGGTGTAAAGGAAGTCGGTAATGAACTTGCATTCCACGCGGTCAAAGGCGAGCCCGGTTGCGTTGGCGATACTCACGGACGACCAGACGTTTCCGCCTACCTGCGGTCGGCCCTGAGCGGCCCACTCAACGGCGGGGTACCGGTCGAACTTGGTTACCGGCTCAGGGGCTCGCTCAATGGCCGTCATGCGGCGCTTGAGTTCGGCAATCTCGTTCACCAGGGACGGGGGCACGGCGTTAGCTTGGGTTGGCATTGCTCCACAGTTCCTTACTCGCTAGAGCGAGCTTGATGCTCTCGCTTCCGTTCACGTCAACCGTCGTCGTGCATTCGGTCACAACGAATTCGTCGTA
This sequence comes from Streptomyces sp. NPDC001407, assembly GCF_042895325.1. Taxonomy (NCBI): domain Bacteria; kingdom Bacillati; phylum Actinomycetota; class Actinomycetes; order Kitasatosporales; family Streptomycetaceae; genus Streptomyces; species Streptomyces sp. NPDC001407. The sequence continues at coordinate 147,914 of NZ_JBIAWF010000013.1, read as the reverse complement.
AAGGGCGACGTATCCCGCGTCAACGTCAATGGCCGTCACGTCCCCGGGCACGAAGTCCAGGGGGCTGAATTGGTCCGGGTAGAGGGTCAGTTCAGGAATAGCGACGGGCACAGCCCCCGCGTTGATGGTGGCTTGTGCTTTATCTATGAGCGTTTGCGTTTCCTTCACGTCGGTGTATGAGCCGACCATGACGCGCTCAGGCATTCGCGCAGCAAGTGAGGTGTTTCTGAAGATGCCGACCAGTTTTTCCCCGTTGCCCTTGTCCGCGCCGGTCGCATAGGCCACGGTGCAAAGCGCCGTACTGTCGTAGCTCACGCCGGTCACGTTGCAGTTCACGCGGTGCGTCAGCACGTGTGAGGCCGCCGCGCCGGAACGGCTGGTCATGACGAAGCGGTGCCCCAGCTTCTTACCGGCCGTCACCCAGTAGGGCACGTACCGAAAGTTGAACCCCCCGATATTGTCGGCCAGTTGCTCAATCGCTTCGGCAACGTTCTTGAGTTCGTACCGGGTCCACACCGTGGTTCTCAGGTGGCCGGTCGGCTGCAATTGGCTCGCTTCGGTGCCTATGCCGTTGTTGGCGTTGAAGTAGTCAAACCATGCCTTGATGATGTTTGCCTGTTCCAAGCTCTTCGCCGTCCAGCCGTTGACGAAGTGCCGACCCTGGTAGTGCGAGTGAAAGCCGGATGCGCTCAGAGACAGAGTGCCCGCCGCAATGTCAGCGGCGAGAGCCCAGAGAATCCCCGCCCAGACAGGTTCGCCGTTCCGCAGGATGGCAAGCCCGCTCACGCCGGGCGTGAGAGATTCAGGGTCGGCTTCCGGCGCGAAGAGGGGGATTCCCACCGTGGCGGTTCCGGCAGCATTCAGCGAGTGCGTGAACTGAATTGCGGTGACTGGCAGATCTGTAATCACGTTGCCGGTCTTTACGTCCGTCTGGACGACGGAGTATGCAGCGCTGGCCATTAGACCCACCTGTTCCGCCAAGTAATCTCGGCTTTCGTCGGGCTGTTCACGGCCAGCGTGGACAGCGAAAGCCGGTGGTCACCGAATCCGAATTCCGGCCATGTGGACCCCGCCGTAATGCGGTCGTTGAAGTTGGCCCCGGAAGCGGTAGAGGTGAGGGTCTGCGCCTCAGAGTTGATGGTCAGCCCACCGGCTAGATTGGTCATGCCGAACCATGCCCCCGTGATCTCGTCCCGAAGGACGCAATCCTTGGCGTTGGTCAGCTTGATGACGGGAAGCGCGGGCACGGAACCGGCCTGCCGGAAACGTAGCTTGGGGTCCGAACCCTGCCACGGGGCGGAGAGGTTCAGCGAGACCAGCGCGTCACCGTACACATGCGGGTCTGTCGCAAAGAGTTCGACCACGACGTTGCACACCAGGTGCGCGAAGTTCAGATCAATCGGCGCGGTGCGCTTGCGCGGACGGGCGTTCACGAAAGCCGTTCTGTCGCCCGCCACTCCGGGAAAGTGGAACCGAAGGGGCCTTTCCCTGTCGGCCAGCGAGAAAGCCGCGTAGACGGCGCTCAGGGCGTCCGTGAACTCTTCCCGCGTCCGCCCGTACACCTCAAGCGTCAGCGTCACGGCACGGCCGTTCATGTAGTCGTCACCCGGATAGAGCCCGTGCCGCTGGACAAGGGTTAGATCTGCGGTCCGCATGTCCGGCAGCGAGAGCAAGCCGTCAACGGCGACTAGCGATATGGCGGAGCTGGGAGCCCCCATGACGAGACCGTTGTACTCACACGTCCAGTCGCCCAACTCCGCCACATCTACCCCCTGTTGATATGGGCCACCGACTCACGTGAGTCGGTGGCCTACCGGGGCGCGACCCGAAGAGCCCAAGCCACTTCGCGCCCAATTGCGAACGGGTCGGCGTTACTGGTCACGTTGACCGTCACGCCGGAACTTGCCGGGGCGGCATGGTTCGGGACCACGTGGGAACCGCCCGGAAGGTTGACCCACTCGGGGCCACGCTCGCCAACCCTGGTCAGACCGGAAGCCGGACCACCCATTGCGCGAATCTTGGGAATGGGGTTGTGCGGCAGATCGACGCCGATAGGGCCAATGCCGATGCGGTCTGGAATGGCCCAGTTGAGAAGGTCGATTAGCGAGTTGATAGCGGTCTTGATTCCGCGCGCCACGGCCGCGCCGATGTTCTGGCCGAAGCTCGCAAGTTTCGACAGCCCCTCACCTAGCTTGGCGATGATGGATGCGCCGATATTGCGGGCGGCGTTTCCGATGCTGCCGACAAAGCCCATGATTCGACCCGGCAGATCACGGAAGAATCCGATCACCGCGTCTAGGCCAGCCTTCGCCTTGTCCTTGACCCACTGGAAAGCCTCAGCGGTCTTCGTCTTAATCGTGTCCCAATGCTTGATCAAGAGCCCCGGGCCGGTGAAGTTCAGGAACAAGTTCTTGAGCCATTCAAAGACGCCCTTGATTTTGTCCCACACCCACTGAAAAGCCGCTCCGGTCCATTGCTTGATCTTGTCCCAATTGGCCCAGATGAGGGCAGCGAGCCCGACAATGGCAGCGATGATCAGCGGGATTGGCCCCATGGCGAGAAGCCACGCGGCAGCCATCCGGGCCGCCTGAATCATGGACTGAGCACCCATAAGCACCCACTGAGCCACCATGATTGCGCCGTTGGCCACTGCGGCGGCAGCACCGGCTACCCACTGCGCAACAACTACCGCGCCGGAGATGACGGCTTGTCCGCCCGCCTTGATCCACCCGCCGACCACGGCCCAAGACGCGGCCACCTGCGTTGCCGCTGAGCCTGTCGAAGATGCGGCAGACGTGATCCAGGCGGCTACGGCGCGCGCACCGGAGACGGCAGACTGAACCCCCCACTGAATCAGCGCGGGCAGCAGCACGACCGTAATTGCCGTCGCTATGCCAAGGAATATGCCCTTGTGCTCTCCGACGAACCGAAAGGCGGTGCCGGTGGCCTCAGCGAAGTTGCGGACGGCAGGAACCACCGTGTCCACAAAGACAGCCTTTGCCGCGCTCCCGATGGGTGCGAACTTGGTTGCCAGAGATTCCAGCTTCGGCAGCACCTTGCCGCCGATCACATCTACAGCGCCGGTTTGGAGCGTCCGCCAGAATGCCGTAAGGCGCGTCGAGGCGTTGTCGTGCAACGTGTCGCCTGCCGCCTTCGCCGCACCCGCGAACGAGCCCAGAGAGGCAACAGCGGTCTTGGGGTCCATGGCGTGCAACGCGTCGCCCAGGTCTTCGGCCTTGGTGCCGAAGAGCCCCAGTGACACCGTGTTCAGCTCCACCGGGTCCTTGAGCTGACGCATGGCAGCGAAGATCTTGTTCGTCGCTTGCGCGGCCTTTGGCCCGCCTCCGGCAAGCGCCTTGACCATGGCGTCACCGTTCAGCCCCAGCGTCTTGTACGCGTCTCCGGCCTTCGAGAGGTCCAGGCTGTTGAGCGTGAATTCCTTGATGGCGTCGGCGGCAACGTCGGAGTCACGAGCGCCCGCCCGAAGCGCCTGATTCATAAGCCCCAGCGCGGTAGGGCCATTCATTCCGATTTTGCGGAATTGGGTGCTGTACTCGTTGAAGGTATCTAGCAAATCCTCGGACTTGTTGATACCCAGTTGGGTACCGCGAACGAGCAAATCCATGGCTTCGTCATAGTTCTTAACCAAGCCCGTCTTGACCATCTGCCCGGCCGCATTGGCGGTCGGCCCCAGGTCCTCACCCATGATTTGCGCGACGTCCATGAGCTTGGAACCGATTTTGGATATCTCATCGGCCGTGGACCCCGCCGGAATAAGCCCTTGCTGCCAAAGACTCTTCAAACCGTCGTTGACTTGCTCCATGGAGTCGCCAAGCCCGGAAGAGAAAATCTTTCCGGCTGCCTGGCCCAATGTCTTCGCCTGGCCAGGCGTAGCGCCTACCTGAACGGCAAGAAGGTCGTTTGCCTTTTCCCGGTCCATGGCCTCTTTGAGACCGGACCCCAGCGCGGCACCAACGGCACCGCCCACGGCAAGAGCGGCAACACCAATCTTCTTGGCAATGCCCTTGAGCCCTTCACCGGCATTGTCGGCGCTATGGGCGATTTCCTCGCCCATGCGTCCAGCCTCACGAGAGGCGCCCTGCATTGCCCCTTCAACCCTGTTGGCGAACTGATTGACTTCCTGCGTTCCCTGAGACAGAGAACGGCTCAAGTCGTCCAGATCACCGAGAAGGGTGATGGTGATGGGCCTAGCCATGGAACCCCCCGAATATTACTCTGCGTATATCCCGCGGGGCGGCCGGCGTGGGGGTTTGATATACGCAGGGTGAGAATCACGTCATGACAGGGGTTCGGCGCTCCCCCGGCGCCGTACCTCCGGAGCGCCCGCGTGCCGTGCGGCGCTCCGCCTTTTTCTGTGCCTCAATATCGGCAACCATCTGGTCGGCCAGCGTGTTGAAATCCCTCAGCGAGAGAGAGCGCACATCTGACCAAGTGAGCCCCCGGAAGTGGCCGACCAGACGCGCGCACGTGATTACTCGCTGAGCGCGGTAGGGTCCGCCTTCGCCTTTTCCTTGAACTGGATTCGCAGCTTGCCCGCGTCCTCAGCAGTGAAGTTGGGGTCTTCCCGGCGCTTGATGACAACCGCCATAGCGCGGATCATCTTGCCCTTGCGGGCGCCCGGCTTGGCCAGCATGTCAAGCGGGCCGTCCACAATCTCTTCAATGAGGTCAATCTCATCAATGGTCAGGCTGTCGATATCAAGGGCAAGCACGTCGTCAATGCTGCCCACGTCGGTGTTCTTCTTGGTACCCATATCTCAGCTCTCCAATTTCGCTCGAATTACGGCGGAAATCTCGCGTTCGTACGCCTCGGAAACCTTGTCGCTGTTCCGGGCCATGGCCCGGTACAAGAAGCGGTTCGGGCGAATGCCCCTCTTCGGGTAGCCGAAGTGGATTGCCCCCGCGTAGGGGGTGCGGGAAGCGGTTCCCGCCTTGATGGCAGCGGAGTTGGCCGACGCGACCACCTTGACCGACTTGGCGAGTTTGCCGGGCCGGTACTTCTTGTTGTCCTTTGGTGTGCGCGTGTGCTGCGGAACCCCCCGCTGAGCGTCCGGCTTGACTATCTCCGCTGCCTCTTTGTTGACTTCGCGGACCTTCTTGGAAAGGTCCTTGTCCTTGAGTTGGCGAAGGGTCTTCTTTAGCTGGTTCAGTCCTTCGACCTGGACCGAGAACCGCGAGCCCGCCATTCCTCCCCCTTGCTCACCGACTCACGTGAGTCGGTGGTCTCGCCTACTTGTCGGGCGGGGTGAAGCCGGGCGTGGGATCAACGTACGTGACCTTGATTGCCGACCGGCCGTCTCCGGGGTCCAGCACGCGGAACGGAAGCTCAGTAACCGTCACGTCGTCAACGGATGCTTCGGGGCTGTCTCCGGTGAACTGGATTGCCGGGCATTCGATCTTCATTGACGTGCCCGGGGTGAGTCCGGCGAAGTCGATGACCAGGGAAGCCACCTTGCCCGCAATGAAGGCTTCGTACATCTTGAGCGTGTCGCTCGTGAACTCGCCTTCTAGTGTGCCCTCGTACGTCGGCATGGCCGCTCGTACGGGGGTCTTCTTGAGCGCATTGCCGCGCAGGAAGCGCCGGTCAACCTTCATGCCACGATCGCCGGTTAGCTCTAGCTTGTTCGCGTCTACCGTCACGGCCTTGCCGTCGATGGTCAGCGCGATAGCCGTACGCGTCCAGTCGTAGACGTACGCCTCTTCCGGGTAGACGATCGGCAGCGCGTCAGCGGGCTTGTCCGAATGGCTCACGTCCTGAAAGTCGAACGTGGAAGTGAGAGTGACCGCGTTCTCTACCTCGGCGGTCAGTTCCCACTCAGTGACCACACAGCCAACGTGCTTGTAGGCCACCGACTTGCCGTCCGTGGTCGGCCGGATCATCTGAGCCGTGAACGAGGGTGAAGCACTGTTGGCGCCGCTCTCGAAGACGTGAGTGGTAAGTCCCGTGGTCCCGTTGGGGGTTCCGCCGTTGTAGGTGTCGAACGAAGCGGAAAGAACGGCAGCGGCCCCGGCGTCCAGTAGGTCAATCTCTAGCTCACCTTCGCCGCCCATGTTGACCACGTTCCGCCGGTCGGCGCGGGCCGTCTGCATACCGGCGCGAAAGCCCACGCTTTCGATGAACTCTCGGGTGGTCTTCCAACTGTCGGACTTGCCCTCATAGCCCAGTGTGGACGTGGCAGCGGTGCCGTACGTCGTTTCCTTGCCAATGCCAATGGCAGCGTCTAGCGCCATGTGTTCCCCCTAGGTGATCCGGCCGCGAATCCGAACGCGGACAGTCAGCGCGGCGTACGCGCCATCGGTTGATTCGGCCGTCTCCGTCTCGGAGGATTCCGGCCGCACGTCGAGAAGCCCCGGCACGCTCGCCGGTACGACGGAGCGGCAGGCTTCTGCAATGGCGTCACGAAGGCCGTAGACGGCCCTCTCAGCGCCTACCGGGTCGCCGGGCGTGATGACCAGCCCGTGAACGTCCACGTAGCTTGTGACGGCCGTTGGCTTGCGCGGCCCCTGCCGCATGGCGACAGCCGCAAGCTCTTCGTCCCCCGTCGCCCCTAGCCACACCTGTTGGCGCCGGTCGCTCTTGCCGGTCTCAGCGAAGGTGCATTGCACCCCCGTCGGAACGGATGCCTTGAGGCAGTCGAAAAGGGCAACCTTTGCGTCGAATACCAGCGCCACGGATGCCCCCCTTACATGAAGATGAACGGCAGCCGCACCCGGTACCGGTTCAACTGCGCGTTGACTTCCGGCAGGCTGGTCGGCCGCCATGTTCCCCCGGCTTGCGCCAACTGAATTGACCCGAACTCGCTTTGAAGCTGTAGAGCCCGGTCCGGCACGCGCGACACAAGGTCAAGGCAGTATTGCCGGGCGAGCGTACGCACACACCAACGGATCGTTTCCGGGGGCGCGTCGGTCCCCTCCCATTTCCGGCCGCAGTAGCTTTCGACCGTCTCAACGGCGTACGCGATTGCGTCCGTCAGCGTCTCGTTCGGGAAGAGCGCCACATCTTCCATGCCGTCCAGCGAGCGAATCTCTTCAACGGTCGCGTAGGACATGTGCACCCCCTCAGCGAAAGGGGGACCACCGACTCACGTGAGTCGGTGATCTCCCCTCAACTACCCGCCGCGCCTTACGGCTTGGGGGTCACGGTCAGAACCTTCGCGGACCGCTCATCCACTAGAAGGCCGTCAGCCCGCTGAATGAACCGGTAAACGATCTGGTCCGTTGCGAACTTCGCATCCACGGAGCGCTCAACACGGAGCGGACCGGCAAGGCGAACCTTGTACTTGCTCAGGTCACCGAATAGAACCTTGTCGTCCGGCATGGCAACGTCTGTGGCGACATTCTTGCCGTTGAAGGTATCCGGGGCACCGGCCGTAAGCGCCGACTGCCATAGGTACTGGCCGTTGGCGTCCTTGAGCTTGCGCATAAGCGCGGCAGTCTTGTCAGACACGACGAAGACCGCGTTGCCCCGGTAGGACGAAGACAGCTCATAGAACAGGTCAATGAGCGCGTCGGAAACGGTGGTGTCCTTCGCGCCTGCCTGCCAGGAAGCGACGGCAGCCGGGGCAGCGTTCAGAATGCCCTTCGGCTGACCATGGCCGGTACCGGCTAGGAAGTGCTCACCCATGCCGTGACCCAGCGCGGGGCCAGCGTCGCCTACCAGGAAGCCCACAAGGTCTAGCGCCTGATCCTGCACGAACTCCGTAGAGACCACGGACGCATAGGCGTACTTGTAAGCGCCCACGGACCGCTGAACGGTGGTCGGCGTGCTCTCGGGAATGTTGGCATTCTCGGCAACGATGCCAGCCGACGCACGACCGGTCACAACCGTGAAGTCGATCGACTCGCCCCCGGACGTGGTGAGAATCGACGCGCCGTTACGCATGACCGTGGACCGCTCTACAGCCTCAGCGAGAAGCTGACCGAAGAGGGTACGCGGAATGACGTTCCTGCCGGTGTTGGTATCGACAACGGCGCGCTTCTCCGGGGCGAAGGTGGCCGCCTCATAAAGACCCAGCGACCGGAGCTGAGTAGCCGCCTCAGCTAGCTTGTCCTGAGTCTCACGCTTGCCGCTCGCGCTTCCGGCGCCCTTGAGTCCAGCCATGAGGGAACTCACCGACTCAGAAGCCTTGATGGCCTCAACGCCCCGCTTCACGCGGCCGTCATAGTCGGCAATGGCGTCGAGTAGTCGAGTCTCCTTCTCGCGCGCCGAAGCGTCCATGTCCTTACCGGCGAACTCCTCAGTCAGCGCGCGGAGTTCGTTAGCGGCCTTCTCGCGCGCCTCAAAGTTCGCGCTGAGAGTCTGTGCGTCCATTACTGGACACCCCCCTTGTGGTAGAAGTGCGCGAATCGGAAGCGCGCGGGATGAACAGGCACCGACTCACGTGAGTCGGTGCCCTGATCTGAAATGCCGAGTGCCAGCGCGATAGAGCGGCTGAGACCGGCGTCAGTGGTCGGGTAAGCCGGATTCAGGACCGGGCCCAGTTCCACAACGGCCATGCTGGTGATCTCGCGGATTGGTAGCCCCGACTCTTCGTCAAGTTCGTCATGGACTCGCTGGCCCCCGTCGTTCACACGGAAGGTGAACGAAGAGCCGCGTACGTCCCCGCGCTTGAGAAGTTCGGCTAGGTCACGGCCGGTCGTGGTGTTCGGTAGGTCGATCTCATACCAGCCGCCTTCGGCGTCTTCGCCGGTCCGCAGCGTTCCCGAACTCGCTCGCCCAAGAACGTTGTTCATGTCGTGGTTGAACGTGGCGAGCACGTCATTAGCCCTCAGCGAGTCGGCCCCAGCTCCGGGGATGATCCGCTCACGGAATCCGCCTAGGTTGTGGCTCAGCTCGTTGAACCGGTAGGCATACCCGCGCATGGTCACGGCGTCACCATCGGCCCGAACCTCAGCCGGTCGGGCTAGGTTCCTCCGCTCCGTCTTCATCGGACGGTTCCCCCTCTTCGTCGGCCCCGTCATCTGCCGGGGGTTCGTCTGCGGGCGGGGGCTCAATGGCGGCAGGCTTGACAGGCTCTTCGTCAGCCGTCACATCGGAGAGGTTCAGCGGCACGCGGTGCGCTTCTCCCGCGCCGTCCGGCAGGGGCTCTAGGTCTTCCCAGCCGCGCACTTCGTCAATGCTGTAAATGCCTTGCTGCAAGCCGATTGAGTACATGTTCATGCGCTCAGCCGGGGCCCCGCGCTGGATTCCGTCAAGGCTGAACTTGACGAACTTGTGTCGGTCGGCCGTCTCCGCGAAGAGCAAGCGGGTAAAGCCCGCTTCGATGCGTTCAAGCCACGGGCGAAGGCTGAACATTGCGAACGCCTGGTTTTGCTCAGCGAGCCCCGAACCCCAGCTAGTTGAGTTCGTCGCGTCGGCAATGAGGTGAGGCGGAACACCGAAGATCCGGGAGATTTCCGGTACCTGAAATTGCCGGGTCTGCAAGAACTGTGCTTCGTCCGGCGAGAGCGCGACCTTAGAGAACTTGGCCCCTTCGGTCAGCAGCGCCACACGGTGGGCGTTCTCCGCCCCGCTGTTCGCCAGCCTCCACGCCTCACGCGCTCGCGCTAGCCCCTCTTCGGACATTGCGCCGGGCACTTCAATGAGCGCCCCCGGCATAGCCCCATTGGCGAAGAACTTAGCGCCGTAGGTCTGCGCCGCCATGGCAAGCCCGATGGACTCGCGCGCAAACGCGATAGGCGAAACGCCGGTGAACTCTCCCGGCAGCATCATTCCGGGGATGTGCAGAATCTCGCGGGTGGTGAACCAGCCCAACGCGACTTCGTTGCCGTCGTCGTCATAGTCGGCCACATAGAAGACCTTGCGGCGCTTGCCGTCCACCACGACCGTATGCGTGTCGATGCGGTTCGGGTCCAGCACCTCAAGCCCGACGATGTTGGGCCCGTCCCACAGAACCGCTAGATACGCGTTGCCGTCCAGCAAGAGGGAGAGCACCACCTGAGACAGAAGGTCGATGCGCCCAAGCCCGCCCGGCTCAGCGTTCGGATAGTCAAGCCACGTAGGCGACTTGATCTCTTTCCGGACCCCGCCCCTACGGGAGTAGGTAGCCACCGGCAGCGTGCAAATCGTCTCGCTCAGAAGGCGAACGCACGCGAAGACAGCCGAGACCGTAAGCGCGCTGTTCGCATCCACCTTCTGACCGGATGCCGACACCACGCCGGGCAGCGGGAAGAGATCCGATACCGGGTCCCACTGCGCCCGCTTCTCGACTTCCTGAGACGGCCCCCGGAAGAGCGCACGCCAAAAGCCCATGTGAGCCACCCCCCGCGTGACTCACATGGGCACCGACTCACGTGAGTCGGTGGTCTGAGTCCTGCTATTCGTCGTCTAGGTACTGGTCGAATTCCGGGGCGCCCACGTTGAACACGCGGCCGTCTCTGTCCTCCCACGTGGCGACAATGGCCGTCTCAATCAGGTGGGGGTTCTCTTCCCGGAACATCACTGCGCCGTGAACCGCAAGGATCATGGCGATTGCAAGGTCAATCTTTCGGCGCGAACTCGCATGCTCTTTCGTCACGCGTGCGCCGTTCTTGTCCTCCCGCAGCACGGCGTTACCAATGTGCCGGGCAAGTGCCGGGTCTCCGTCGTGCGAGAGACGGCCGTCACGGCACGCGTCGTAAACGATCTGCGTTGCCGGAACCATGCGCTTGAGAGAGTTGGTCGGGAAAGCCTCAACGGGCCACCCCTCAGCCTCAAGGTTGTCTAGCGTCTCTTCCCAGCGGTACGGGTCGGCCACCAAGTTCCGCACGTGGTAGGTGTCCAGCGCGGAGCGGAGAGCGTCACGCACGTCAGCCATAGGGACGCGCCAATGCGCATCATCGGCCGGTGCCTCCCAGTGCCCCAGCACGAACACGCGAAGGTCACTCACGCGGGCAGCCACAAGGGCCGTGCTGTCACCCTTCCAAGAGCCGTCAAAGCCCAACACCACGGCGTCACCGGGACTCAGGGTGTCGTCTACCGCCAGGGAATCCCAAAGGCCGTGAGGCAGCCACGTGGAGGCGCCACGGACGAACTGAGACAGACGGTAGATCCGGAAACTTGCCTCCGTGCTCCGCTGAGCGGCAGCCTTGAAATCCTCTTCGTTCAGGATCTCGTACGACGGGTTGCACGCGCGCCACACGTCCGGGTCTAGGTGGTCCACCTGTTCCCCGATGCGCGGGCCCCAGCTCCGGTAAAAGAGTGTCGGGTCCGTGGCCTCACCGGAGTTGACCCGCTCGCCTTGCTCGCAGAGCTTGGCGAAGGGGCCGTCAGGGTCGGGGCCAGCCGTCGAGACAACCCACGTAATCGGCTGGCGTCGTGCGGCGCTACCCAGCGTGAGCGCGTCGAATAGGTCAGCCGACTTGCTGAACGCGTACTCATCAAGGCTGACCGCTGAGGGATTGAGCCCCTGTTGCCGTCCGGCATCTGCCGACACCACGCGATAGGTGCAGTCCTTGAACTTGATCACGTCACGCTGAACGTCACATACAGCACTGAGCTTAGGGCTCGCGTTCACCATCTGCTTAGCGGCATCGAAAACCATTCGAGCCTGATTGCGGTCATTCGCGGCAGCGATGATCTGACGCTGAGAATCAGCACGGTCGGCTATCAGGTGGTAAAGCATGATGGCCGCCGCAAGCGTGCTCTTGCCGTTCTTCCTGGCAATGCACACGACGGCCATTCGATGCTTGCGAACCCACCGACCGAAGGCGTCTTGCCGGAGTTCGTACGCGTCAACGAGTAGCGAGCGCTGCCATTCCAGAAGCCGGAACGGCTGACCGGCGAATGAGCCGGTAAGGCGGCAGAACTGTTCGATCCAATTAGCAACCCGGTAACCCTCGCTCGGGAACGGCGCGTCAGCCGGAATGTGGCGAGCGATCACAGAATCAATGCCGGTCACGCTCTCCCCTCCCCACGGGCACCGACTCACGTGAGTCGGTGGTCTAGAAGTCTTCGGGACCGGCAGCCACGCGGCGAGCCTCAGCCGCCACGATGCCCAGCCGCATACGCGCTTCGGGCGTGAAGCCGATTACGGTCTCTATGGCCCGTAGCTCCTTCTCCGTGGACTCCACGTAACGCAAGGCCGGATGAACGGCGGGCTGACCGGTTGAACCCACGGTCATGAGTCCGTCATTGGACACGGCGGCAAGCAAAGCCGCGCGCCGGTCGTGCAGTTCGCAGTACCGCAAGATGATGTTCCGGTCAGTCTCTGGGGAGTACGCGCCATTACCCGCCGACCAGACGTTTCGCCAGACCTCACGACCGACGCGCTTGAGCCCGGTAGGGACTCGCGGGGCCCGACCCTCGTACACGACGGGGGCGGCAGTCTCGGCAGCCGTGTTGGCGTTACCAGTGCGCACGTCGGGGCTCTTGCTTCGGGACACGTTGACACCACCTTCACGGGCCTTACCGACCCCTTAACGGGTGCCTTTCTCGCGGGTCTCAATGCGGGCTTGCCCAGCATTCACACGGGCCGGGCGCCCAAAAACGGCGTCACACCTAGCGTGCGTTTTTCGAGCTTGGGCCGGGATCGCCGAGCGGCACCGGTCGGGAACTTCCGACGCGCCCCGCCCTCCCCGCATGATCAGAACGGACGCTTGCCGAAGTCCATTGCCGTCTTGATGACGTGGCAACGCTTGCAGAGCACTTGCACATTGCTCGACACGTCCTCGCCGCCAAGAGCAAGGGGCTTGATGTGGTCAATGTCCACCTGACTAGGCAGGTAGGTCACGCCACACATGGCGCACGTTCCGGCTAGCGCCTTACGCACAGCCTTACGCAAGAGGGCTGCCGCGTTATGGCCACGGGCTATCGCCTCACACCTCTTGCGGTGCGAGCGATAAGAGCGACCACTCTCGTAAGCCTTGTGATGCGCATGGCACCGACCCTTGCGCGTTGCCCACTCCCGACAGTCAAGGCACCGGGTGCGCATAAGATACCCCCCCACCCAAGAAGCCCCCCTATCCAGGGAGACCCCCCTACCCCTCAATGGACCACCGACTCACGTGAGTCGGTGCCCATGCGTAGCCACCCCCGGACTCGAACCGGGAACCTCACGGGTCTAAGCCGTGCGCCTCGTACCATTGGGCTAGGCGGCCAAGGAGAGCGCGGGGAACTCGGTCCGCCGTGACCTATTGGAAGGGTGCGCGGTATCCCCCGCTCTCTACTATTACTAGAGCGCAAGGGTTCCCTAGGGCACCCTCGTTGCCGCCCTTGAGGGGGCTCAATTGAGTGAGGCCAGTCACAGTGCGGTGAAGTGGTGATTTGATGCTCTGTTTGGTTTTCCTTGTGACTTTCTCAAGGGATATTGATTTCAAGGTACGAACCACCGTTCCACCGCACCACCCCCGCTGAATACACCCGGCCGCTCACACTCGGTAACCGGAGCCTCACCCTCCGCATTACGCGTGCATGACAATAGTGCGGGATAGAGAAAGCCCCCGAACCCCGAAGGGCTCAGGGGTCGCCAGCGGGCACGACGGAGGGCACTCGCCCAGTTCCGCCCGGAAGTCGTCTCAGGCGCTCTCAGGGGCCGTCAGTGGCCGCCTTGCCGTCGTCCGGCCACGCCACCGAATCAAGGTGTGCGTCCAGCTCCGCCACGTCCGGCCGCTCAAGTAACCGCGCTGCCGCTTCGTTGTCGGCCAGCTCTCCCGCTGCCGCCTGTTCGATCTCTGCCACGGTGACCCCCAACGCTGCCGCCAGCTTGGGCGCGTCCACCACGGCAACCCCACTCGTCCGGATGAGCGCCGCCGACAGGCGAACGGTGTTGCGCGCCTCCTGGTCGTCGTCCACGTCCCACCCTGCCGCCCGCGCCTTGTCGAGTAACCAGCGGGTGAACTCGCTGTCCCTGATGATGTATTCGCGTTCCATGGGGCCAGCCTAGAAGGCCGTTCAGCGCCCGTCTGCGGGTACGAGAAAGCCCCGGCAAGGTCGATGCCTTGCCGGGGCCGTCTCAGGGGCTCTCAGGGGGAGTGGTGGCCGTTCCTGCCACACTGTGAGAGTCCCGGCGTGTTAGCCGCACGCCGGGACGCTCCCAGCGCTACGCGGCGGTTTCCAGCTCCGCCGTCTCTTCCTCCTTGCTCTCGGGTTGCACCCACTCAACGACGATGCGCGGTGCTACGTCGTAGCCGCCGCGTACGCGGCCCTGGTGGGAATTGGTCACCGTCTTGACCTTGATCCGGTGCACGAAGAGTTCAACGAACTTGCGCTTGTCGGCCAGTTCGGCGCGCGCCCACCACGACCCCTTGCCCAACGGGTCGCCGTTCTCTGCACCGTCCAGCCATTCAGCGATAGGCAGCGCTACCGACTCTGGGTCGGCCAGTTCCTCAAGCCGGGTGTCAGCGGCCTTGATTCGCAGCTCAATGCGTGCCTTCGTCTTCTTGAATCGCTCACGGCCGACCGGCCCGGAGTAGAGACCCGCGTCAAGGTCGTCGTACAGGTCCGTGAGGGCGTTGTTAGCGTCGGCCCGCTCCGCCACTACCTCAGTCCGTTCGGCTGCCGTCTCCGGGCGCTCAACAGAGCGAGAGAACACCCGCGTTGCTTCGGTGATGACGGCCACCGTATCGGCGTCAGCGTCCCCAGCGGTGAAGCTCTGAATGAGCGCGAAAATCTTGCCCGCAACATGGGCATCAAGGTGGGATTGCATGACCGCGTTCAGCGCGTCGTGTTCACCCTTCTTGCTGGGCACGGTCGTGCCACGCGTGCACCGATACACGGGCTTCTTGCCGCTATTGAGTGCCCCTTGCGGCCGTTCACAGGCGCACGTGAGGATTGCCTTTCGCTCAGCGTTCCGAAGACCGCTGAGAAGAGAGGTTCCCCGCGCAAGACCTTCGCCCCGCCCCCGACCCCTCAGCCACTCCCGAAGTGCAAACCACTGGGCCGGGGGAATGATCGGCTCACAGATCATTTCGGGCCGCCCGTCTTCGTCCCGGATGATCCGGTAATCGATGAGCGTGCCGGTACGCGTTCCGTTATCCCGCATCTTGTAAACGGGTTCGGCCCGCATACCGGCAATCGCGGGGTTCATCAAAATGCCCTTGAGCGTCCGAACCTGCCAGGTCGAGTTGGAACGCTCCTTCCCCTTTCGCTGCCCGCGCGTCGGGACCTTCTTTTTGTTCATGTCGTCGCAGAGCGCGGAAAGAGTTCCGGGGTTCCGCTGACCGGCCTTGCGCGAAACCGGGTCCTTCATGTGCTTGAAAATCAGCGCCACAATCCGCCGAAGGTTCTTCGCCTCAGCCTTGTTGTGAATCAGGCGCATACACGTGAGCTTGCCGTCAATGTACGACTCAGCGTCGAGACCGTAAGGGGTCTGGCCACCAAGCCACGAACCCTTTTCGCGCTGCGCCGCCTTTACGTCCCGGACCTTCTTGGACTTGACGGCAGATTCCTTGTTCACGGCGTCCAGCCGCATAATCAAGTAGATCAGCGCCATTGTGTCGCGCGGAGCGAATACACCCTCTGTGACGCTGACAATCGTGATTCCAAGCCGGTGAAGTTCCAGAACAATCGGGGCAGCGTCTTCGATTTCACGTCGGGAAAAGCGGCTCACGTCGTAGACGACGAGCATGTTGAACGCGCCCGCGCGGGCAGCCTTGAGCATTTCCTCAAAGCCGGGCCGCTCAGCGTCCGGGTTCCACCCGGAAATACCAATGTCTTCGTAGTGCCGGACGAACCGCGCGTTGAGTTCAGCGGACCGGCCCTTATTGGCCGCACGCTGAGTGAGCGGGGACGCTTCGGTCTTGTTGGTCTTGGCGGACGACTGCCGTATGTAGCTGACGGCTACAGCTTCAAGCGCCTGGGCTGAGAGGAAGCTCGCCGGTACGCCTGCCGGGGCGGTGGTGACCACGCCTGCACTCCTAGGGGTCGTAGTGGACCCCTCGGGGTCACGTCCCTAGGTGGGGAGCGCAGACGTTGCCTGAACGGTGGTGCCTATGTGGCAAGCCCGTAGGCGGTTCCCAGATAGGCCCCGCCGACGCTCCCCGACCGTGAGGCCGTAGTGGGAAACCCGAAGGCATTGCCCAGCACGACATTGGCGGTCTTCCGGCCGACGCCGGGCAGCGACACCAGATCCTCCAGCCGCCCCGGCACCTCACCGTCGAAGCGGTCACGCAGGGCCACCGAGAGCCCTATGAGCGACTTGGTCTTGGCCCGGAAGAAGCCGGTCGGCCGGATCAGCTGCTCCAGCGCCTCGGGGTCGGCCGCGGCCATGTCCTCCGGCGTCGGATAGGCGGCGAAGAGCGCCGGGGTGGTCTGGTTGACCCTCAGGTCCGTGGTCTGCGCGGAGAGGACCGTGGCGACCAGCAGCTCGAAGGGGTTCTCGAAGTCGAGCTCGGGATGGGCGTACGGATAGACCTCGGCGAGCTCGCGGTTGATGCGGCGCGCGCGGCGGACGAGAGCGGCCCTGGACTCCGGCTCGGCGGGCTTCACCGGAGCGGCCGTCCCGGCGGGTGCGGCGGCGGCCTTCACCGGCTTGGCGGCGCGCTTCGCGGGCTTGTCACCGCCCGGCTTTTTGGTCTGTCTCGCGGCATTCGCCTGCTGTGCGGACGAGCGTTCGCCCACAGCGGAATCGCGACTCCCGGTCACCCTCCCGGCCCCCTTGCCCTGTGCTCTCACCGGCGTATTGGACACCCGGCCAGACTAGAGCCCCGCACTGACATCCGGCCCGTGCGCAGGAAAACCACAGCCCAATCGGACCCCTGCCGTAGGGCTTCGGTCGACGATGCGCGACACTTGTGTTTGATCACACAGTTTTACCGACGGGCATCATGGGGACCACGGTCCTCTGTGCATGTCGACAAGGAGAGAACTCGTGGACGACGTTCTGCGGCGCGCCCCGCTTTTCGCGGCGCTCGATGACGAGCAGGCCGCTGAGCTGCGCGCCTCCATGGGCGAGGCCACCCTCGCGAGGGGCGACGCCCTGTTCCACGAAGGGGACCCAGGCGACCGCCTCTACGTGGTGACCGAGGGCAAGGTGAAGCTGCACCGCACCTCGCCCGACGGCCGCGAGAACATGCTCGCCGTCCTCGGCCCGGGCGAGCTCATCGGAGAGCTGTCGCTCTTCGACCCGGGGCCGCGCACCGCCACCGCCACCGCCCTCACCGAGGTCAAGCTGCTCGGCCTCGGCCACGGCGACCTGCAGCCCTGGCTCAACGCCCGCCCGGAGGTGGCCACGGCGCTGCTGCGCGCCGTCGCGCGCCGCCTGCGCCGGACCAACGACTCGATGTCGGACCTCGTCTTCTCGGACGTCCCCGGCCGTGTCGCCAAGGCACTCCTGGACCTGTCCCGCCGCTTCGGCGTGCAGTCCGAGGAGGGCATCCACGTGGTGCACGACCTCACCCAGGAGGAGCTGGCCCAGCTGGTCGGTGCCTCCCGCGAGACGGTCAACAAGGCCCTCGCGGACTTCGCGGGCCGTGGCTGGCTCCGCCTGGAGGCCCGCGCGGTGATCCTCCTCGACGTGGAGCGGCTCGCCAAGCGGTCCCGCTGACGCGCGGGGGCGCACGCCCCTGGCGCGCCCCCTGAGGGACGCGCCCGCAGACGCACCGAAGGCCCCCGTCGAAGACGGCGGGGGCCTTCGGCATGCGCTCACGCCGCCGGGCGCGCGTGTTCCCTGGCGAACGCCCGTCAGATCAGGCCGTGCTCCCCCAGATAGTCCAGCTGCGCCCGTACGGACAGCTCCGCCGCCGGCCACAGCGAGCGGTCGACGTCGGCGTAGACCTGGGCGACGACGTCCTCCGGCGTCCGGCAGCCGTTCTCGACGGCCGTCTCGACCTGGGCGAGCCGCTTCGCCCGGTGCACCAGATAGAAGTCGATGACACCCTGGGCGTCGTCCAGCACCGGGCCGTGGCCCGGCAGCACCGTCTCCACGCCCTCCTCGACCGTCAGCGCGCGCAGCCTGCGCAGGGAGTCGAGATAGTCGCCGAGCCGCCCGTCGGGGTGGGCGACGACCGTGGTGCCGCGGCCGAGGACCGTGTCACCGGTGAGGACCGCGCGGTCCGCCGGGAGGTGGAAGGCCAGCGAGTCCGCGGTGTGGCCGGGCACGGGGACGACGTGCAGTTCGAGACCGCCCGTGGTGATCACGTCGCCCACCCCGAGCCCCTCGCCGCCCAGCCGCAACGCCGGGTCCAGCGCCCGTACGCGCGTGCCCGTCAGCTCCGCGAAGCGGGCCGCACCGTCGGAGTGGTCGGGGTGCCCGTGCGTGAGCAGCGTCAGGGCGACGCGCTTGCCCGCAGCCTCCGCCGTGGCGACGACCGCGGCCAGGTGGGCCTCGTCCAGCGGGCCGGGATCGACGACGACCGCGAGGTCGGAGCCGGGCTCGGCGAGGATCCAGGTGTTGGTGCCGTCCAGCGTCATCGCGGAGGGGTTGTCCGCGCGCACACAGGTCGCGCGGGCGGTCGCGGGGCCCCCGATGGCGCCGCCGCGCGGCCTGCCGGGAAGGTCGGCTGTCGTGGTCATGAGTCGGCTCCCAAAGCTCGCGGGGTTCCCGTGGGGGCACCGGGCTCCGGCGGTCCCGGAGCGATGTGTTTGGTGAATTCGTCGTGCCCCGGCCAGCTCAGCACGATCTCCCCGCCGACGAGCCGGGCTTGCGCCAGAACAGGGGTGAGATCCCGCTCACCCGACGCCTCCAGCACCTCCCGCACGCTGCCGTAGGGACGCAGCGCGCGCAGGGTGGCGATGGTGGGCGGCATCATCAGCAGCTCGCCCCGGTCGTAACCGTCGGCCGCCGCGGCCGGCCGGATCCACTCGGCGCGGTCGGCCTCGGTGGAGGCGTTGCGGGTGCGCTGCCCCTCGGGGAGCGCGGCCACGAAGAACCAGGTGTCGTAGCGGCGCGGTTCGAACTCCGGGGTGATCCAGTGCGCCCAGCCCCCGAGGAGGTCGCTGCGCAGCACCAGGCCACGCCGTACGAGGAAGTCGGCGAAGGACAGCTCGCGGCTCACCAGGGCGGCGCGGTCTGCCTCCCAGTCGGCGCCGGTGGTGTCCGCGACGACCGTGCCGGGCGTCGGGCCCGCCAGCAGCACGCCCGCTTCCTCGAAGGTCTCCCGCACGGCCGCGCAGACGATGGCCTGGGCTCCGGCGGCGTCCACGCCGAGGCGGTGCGCCCACTGCGCGCGCGACGGCCCGGCCCAGGGCACCTCACGCTCGTCACGCGGGTCGACGGAGCCGCCCGGATACGCGTACGCGCCTCCGGCGAAGGCCATGGAGGCGCGTCTGCGCAGCATGTGGACGGCGGGGCCGTCGGCTCCGTCACGGAGCAGCAGGACGGTCGCGGCGCGCCGCGGGGCGACGGGCCGGAGCTCGCCGCCGGCGAGCGCTCTGATCCGGTCCGGCCACTCCGGCGGGTACCACTGGCCGTTCGAAGTCGACATGGCCGGATGCTATGCGCTCGTGCGCGGATGTTCGAGGGGTGGCCGGGCCGGTGCGCGTCCCGCGCGGCGGCCCGTACGCCCTCGGGATCAGCCCGCGACCTCGACCAGGATCTCGACCTCCACCGGGGCGTCCAGCGGCAGGACCGCCACGCCCACGGCCGAGCGCGCGTGGACGCCCTTGTCGCCCAGCACCTCGCCCAGGAGCTCGCTGGCGCCGTTGAGGACGCCGGGCTGGCCGGTGAAGTCCGGGGCGGAGGCGACGAAGCCCACGACCTTGACCACTCGGACGATCTTGTCGAGGTCGCCGACGACCGACTTCACGGCGGCGAGGGCGTTGAGCGCGCAGGTCGCCGCCAGCTCCTTCGCCTGCTCGGCGCTGACCTCGGCACCGACCTTGCCGGTCAGCGGGATCGAGCCCTTGACCATCGGCAGCTGGCCGGCGGTGTGGACGTACGCGCCGGAGCGCACGGCCGGCTGATAGGCGGCCAGCGGCGGCACCACGTCGGGCAGCGTCAGACCGAGCTCGGCGAGCCTGGCCTCGACGGCACTCACGCCTTCTCCCGCTTGAGGTAGGCCACGAGCTGCTCGGGGTTGTTCGGGCCCGGGACGACCTGGACGAGCTCCCAGCCGTCCTCGCCCCAGGTGTCCAGGATCTGCTTGGTCGCGTGCACAAGGAGCGGCACAGTCGCGTATTCATACTTTCGGTGGCACGGCGTGCCCATGGTCACTCCAGAGGTAGGCAAACGTATGGCGATCCACGCAGCAGGATACGGGCGGCAGTCTTACGGCCGAGCAAACGGGAGCGAGACCAGCCCGGCCGTGCAGCGCACGGCGCAACGAAGCCGGTTCGATCAGATCCGCGACGAGTACGCCAGGAAGGACATCGAAGCCGTCTGGCACGGCCACTACGAAGACATCGGCATCTCCGCCTACAGCGGCAAGGAGCGCCCCGACTTCGAACGGATGCTCAAGGACTGCCGGAGCGGGCGGATCAACATGATCATCGTCTACAACATCGCGCGGCTGTCCCGTCTCGAACCCACCGACGCCATCCCGATCGTCAACGAGCTGCTGGGCCTCGACGTAACCATCGTGAGCGTCAGCGAGGGTGTTTTCCGCAAGGGAAACATCATGGACCTCATCCACCTGATCTTCCGGCTGGACGGCGCCCACCAGGAGAGCAAGAACAAGAGCATCGGCGTCCGCGGCGCAGTGAAGGCCGCGCGGGACCTGGGCGGCTACGTCGGCGGGAGGGCACCGTTCGGCCGGAAGCTCGTACCCGTCACCAGGTACAACGCCGAAGGCAAGCCCGTGGTGATTCAGCTTCTCGGCACCGAGAAGAAGCAAGCCAAACTCGTCCAGGGCGTCTGGGACGAGATCAAGCGCCACAAGCGGACACCGCTCCCCAGCAAGCCGACCGGCCGCTCCGTGCCCGGTTCACTCGGGAACATCATCGGCAGGCTCAACCGCGACGGAGAGCCGACGTCAGGAGCCCACAAGGGCAAGAAGACGAAGAACGGTTCTTGGCACATCAAGACCCTTGCCTCAATCCTTCGGCACCCGCACCTTGCCGGCTTCGCCACGGACCCCGTCTACGAGCCCCAGAAAAAGGATCCGTCCAAGAAGCGGGTAGTGGGCCATCGCATCCGGCTGGACGATAAGGGACTCCCCATCCAAGCGTGGGAGCCGATCCTCGAACCGGGCGACTGGTTCGAGCTCCAGGCATGGTTGGACGAGCGCCCGGCTCGGAAGTGGGAGAACCGGACCACATCGCTTTTGTCATCCATGGAAGTGCTGTACTGCGAGAGCACATGCAACCGCCCCATGGGTGCCAACAGCGCCGCCCGCCCCGTAGGCGGGTCGTATTTCTGCTCCCGACCGTCCGGCTACCGACCCAAGAAGGGTGAACACGAGGGCGGTTCGTACATCAGCAGGGCTGGAGTTGACGAGTACGTGGCCCGTTCCATCTTCGCTCGACTCATCACTTCGGAAGACGACCCTGAGACAACCGACATCCTCGCTGCCGCCGCCGAACGGTTCAGCGAGGCCACAGAGGATCCGGAGAAAGCACAAGAGCGACAGCGTGTGATCGGGGAACGCATGACCGCTGTGCGAGCGCTGGAGCAACTCTACGACGAGCGGCGGCTCTACGACGGAGACGAGATCGGTCGCCGTCGCTGGAAGGAGGATGTGGAGGCGCAACAGCGACTCATGAAGCAAGCCGAGGAACGCATCGCGGAACTCGGTGAATTGGACGTCCCCGTGCTGCCCATCACCCAGTGGTTGAGCCACGATCCCGATTGGGACGGCGACCCGATCGGGAAGGGATCGTGGTGGGAGAAGGCGCCGCTCGACGAGAAGCGCGCACTGGTCAAGTGCTTCCTTGTTCGGATCACCATCCGCAAGGCACGGGAAGACGAAAAAAGCCTGGGCAACAAGGCCGAAGCGGTGATCGAACCCCGGGTCACACTGGAGTGGGCCAAGCCGCAGAAGCGTAAATCATCGGTGACGGCACAGCCATAAAGAAGCTGACGGGACCCCCGGCGAGCCGAGCTGGCCGGGGGTCTTCAACGGCTCTCAGATTCCGAATCCAGCTGATGGACCACGACTCCTGGCTTGCGGTACGCGACAGTTCGGCCGCCGCTCGTTGTCAGCTCCACGAGGTCCAAGCAGAGTTCGGCCAGTGCTGGGCCGCTTGCTCGCCCGAGCGTTTCCAAAGCGCCGCAGGCGTCCTCAGCAAGCTTCCAGCTCATCGATCGGAGAAGGAAGAGGCCAAGGCTCGGAGCATCGGCCAACCGGAAGGTGAGGGACGTGATTGGCTGCGGACCCCTGAATGCCTTCGCGGCTGCTTTGCGCTCTGCCATCGTCGGAGGGCATCCACAGGGATATCCCTGAAGCTCTTCAGGGCTCAGTAGGGACGTTCCGTCGCAGTGGTGCACCAACTGCGATCGCTTCCACAGACGCATTTCTGTCGTCAGAGCTGATGGGCCTTCGATGATGACGCAAGTTCTGGCGGCGCTGGTGAGAACTTCCAGATAGTCCCCGCAGCTGGAATCCCATTCCTCCGGTAGCCCACCCATCAGTCGGGCGACTTCCTTCGCTACCTCGGCATCGCCGGTCGTTATGCGCCAACCGGGGAGAGACTGCGGACGGTTGTTGACCAAACGACCGCAATGAAAGTAGCCCGCGAACTGGTCAGGCACCCCAGCCCCCGTGCTCGACTCGGGCGATGTCCCGGTTGGTGGCGATGTCTTCGGCGATTCCGGCGGCGATGAGGGCGGCGCCGGGGGTGTGGCCGGAGCCGAGGTAGCGCCAGTGGGCCTCGGTGACGGCCTCGGGGGTGTCGGGGAGTTGGAGTCCGGCGCGTTCATGGTCGGCGCGTTCGGCGCGCAGTGCTGCGTAGGTGGTGGAGTAGGCGCGGGATTTGGTGAGGATGTGACCTCGGTAGCCGAGGGTGTGGGCCCAGGAGCGCAGGCGGAGTTGGGCGTATTCGGGGAGGCCGCCGAGGTGCCAGCAGGTGCGCATGAGCGCCTGGACGTGCGGTGAGGCGGGTACTGCGGTGATGTCTTCCCAGGTCAGGAGCCGATGGTCTGTGCCGGCTGTGGTGTCGGCGGCGCCTTTGGTGACGTACTTGGCGATGTAGGCGGCGACCGCGTCATCGGCCGGGCCGTCTGTGTCGGCGGGGGCGCGGAGGGGGCGGGCGTCGAGTTCGGTGCCCCAGCGGAGGGCGTGTTCTCCGGCGGCCGGGCTGTACGGGGTGCGGACGGCGACGGACCGGGCCACCGTACGGACCGCGGCTGTGAGGAGGTCGGCAGTGGCCCAGGGCGGGGGCGGGGTTTCCGGACCCTCCGGGCCGTCGAGGCGTACGACCGCGTGGACGTGGACTGCGGCGCGCTTCTGGTATTCGGCGACTTTGGCGAAGGAGAGCCGGGCGTGCTCCGAGAAGCGGGACTGTGGCAGTCCTACGGCGGTGGCGAGGTGGCGGCGCGTGGCGCGGGTGAAGCGGTCCCAGAGCTGTCCGGCGTGGGCGTGCCACAGGACGTGGCCCGGGTAGTCGTAGCAGCCGGGGCAGAGCGGCTGTCCGACGAGCCGGTCGTCGGTGGCGTGGACGGCCGTGCAGGCGAGGGGCTGTCCGTGCTCGCACTCGCCCGCGTCGCGCCGGGGGCGGCACCGCTTCCCGCCGGCGATGGCGTGATGGACGGGGCCGAAGGAGGGGGCGGTGAGGGTGACGAAGAGGCGGGGGTGCTCGCGGACCTCTTCGGGGACGGTCTTGCCGCCGGTGAGCCCTGCTCGGACGAGGTGGAAGGTGTCTCCGGCGTGGAGGCGGGAGCACGGGGCGCAGACGGTGGCGCGGCGGTTGCGGCAGCGGACCAGGAGGCGTTCGCCGGGCTCAGTGCGGGTGTCGTAGTGGTGGAGGATCTCGCCGGTGGCCGTTGCTCGGGTGGTGGTGGATCCGGTGAGGTGGACGGGGTGGGCGCAGCCGCCGGTGGCGGTGATCTGTTCGAGCCAGCGGGGGAATTGGGGGTCCTGGGCGAGGCGGAGGGCGTCGCGGTCGGTGTCGGAGAGCTGACGCAGGCGCGCCGCGCGATCGAGGGCAGCACGCCTGTCAGCCGTGGCGGTGGTGATGGTGGTGATCTCCCGGGGTGGGCCGCCGGAGCGGCACGGATGAGGGTGGGTGGTGGGCCGGTGTCGTCCATGGGGTGGTCCTCTCGGTCAGGGGTTGGATCTTGGGGGTTAGCGGATGGTGCCGGTGCCGTGGCAGCAGCGGCAGCGCCGCCAGCGGCCGGTACGGGTCTTCAGTCGTCGTTCGCCCTTGCAGATGGGGCAGCGCACGCGGTGCATGGTCATGCGGGCTCCTCGGGTCAGGTGTGGGTGAAGCCGGACAGGCACCAGGTGGCGAGGCTGTTGATCGTGTAGATGGCGGGGGTCTGGCCGATGTAGAGGCCGAAGAGCGCGATCATCACCGCTTCCCAGGCTTTGACGTCGCGGGAGCGGACCAGGAGGACGGTGATGATCCCGAACACCGCCACCAGTGGAAGAGCGGCAGCACCGTTCACGCCTCCTCACCCGCCCCGGCCGTCAGCAGCGCCCGCCGCACCCCGATAAGCCCCGGGGTGATGTGCATGCAGGCGGCCGCGGCCTTGCGGGCGTCCTCAACCGTCGTCAGGTGCGAACGCGCCCGCCCCCAGCCGCCGTCGGCACCCGTGCACACAGCCACACCTTTCTCTTCAGAGGTGATCGACTGGGCGACGGTCACGGCGTCCTTGTTCAGGTCACCGAGGGTCATTTCGGCGGTGCCGGGGTCGTTGACGCGGTGGCAGACGCGGCCGGAGAGCTGAGCTCGTAGGGCCGTGACCCCGGGCCCGAGGTCGGAGCCGACCCGTTGCCCGGCGATGACGAGGTGCAGGCCGAGGGCGGCGCCGAGCTGGGCGATGCGCAGGAGGTAGGTGGAGCACTTCTCCGCCTCCGCCTTGCCTTCCCTGGTGCCGTCGGAGAGGTAGAGCTCTGCTATCTCGTCCACGAGGACGACGACGGGCACGGGGCGGAGCTTGTCGGGCAGTTCCCAGATCGAGCGGACCCCTTCGAAGCGGCACAGCTCCATCCGGGCCTGCATCTCTTTGACGAGTGCGCCGAGAGCGGCGACCGCCTCCTTGCGAGACGTCGTCAGCGCCGACAGGCGGGGTTCGAACAAGCCCAGCTCCATGCCGCCCTTGCAGTCGATGCCGACCAGCGCGACGAGCTGAGGGGCGAGCTGCACCACCAGGCGCGCCAGCAACGTGGACTTGCCCGACTGTGTGGCGCCGACGATCAGCCAGTGGGGTACCTGTCGCAGGTTCATCACCCACGCCCCGCCGCTTTCCAGGATGCCGATCAGCGCCGAGAGCAGTGCGGCGGGCGCGTGCGCCAGACCGGGCCGTTGGAGCGGGTCTCCGGCGGTAGCGACGAGGACCACGAGGCCGCGTTCGGGGGAGGTGACGCGTACGGCGTGGACCTTCCACGCGTGGGCCAGGGCGTCCGCCGCCGCGATGAACGGCCCCGGGGTCTGCCCAGGATGCAGCCGCACCACCACACTCAGCCCCGTCCGCGTCGCTTTGGGGAAGGAGATGCGTGGTGCGACGGGGCGGAGTGCTTCGCCCTTGACGACGAGGTCGCCGACCAGGCCGCGGGAGGGGCGGGGGGAGACGGCGAGGTCGGTGTACTGGGCGACCTTGCGCCAGGTCCGCACGACCCGCACCGCTGTGACCGGGTAGCCGGTCAGGTACCAGAAGAGCACCGGGTGCCGCTCACGGAGATGGAAGCCGGCAACCAGGACCCAGGCCAGGGCCGCGAGTAAGAACGCCAAGGTGATGGGCCCCATCAGGCACCACCCGCCTTCGACGCCGCCGCCGAAGCGGGAGCCGGAGCGCTGGCGGGGGTGATGGCGGCGGCGCGGAAGCTGATGCCGTGCCGGTCGCCCATGGCCCAGGAGAACGCCTCCAGGCCCGTCACCCGCACCTCACCGCCCTCCACGACACCCTTCGGCTCGCCCGTGACGGAGATTTCGATGACCGAGATCCGGCGCCCTTCCTGCCGGACCGTCACGGCCACGGTGTAGATCGTGTTGCCCTCCTTGTCCTTCTTGACCTCCTTGGTCTCGAAGCCGGTGAGCTTCGGTTCCGGCGCGACAGCGCACCGCAGTACGCCGAGCCGGGAGACATCAACCGGGATGGACTGCATGGGGTGTTGGCCTCCTTGGCCAATCGGACGCCCTCGCCATCAGGACGTCACTCGTGCTGACGAGTGACGACTATGCACCTGTTGTGCTCACCGCGCAAACACTTATGCTGACGAGTGACGTACAGCCCAACCGGGCCGTCACACCAAGGGAGTTCGACTGTGGGAGAGATCCAGCGACCCGGCGCCCTGTACCAGCAGGTCGCCGCCGAAATCCGCAACGCCATCACCGCAGGCGAGATCCCGCCCGGCGCCCCTGTCCCCTCCGAGACCCAGCTCATGGACCGGTACAAGGTCTCGCGGCCGACCGTCCGCAACGCCATTGCCGCGCTCAGGTCCGAGGGGCTGATCGAGGTCATCCACGGCAAGGGCAGCTTCGTCCGGGCCCTGCCCGCACCCGTCAACACCCTCAGCCGGGGCGTGGTCGGCAAGGGCCGTACGTTCAGCGTGCTGGGTGACGAGGTATGGGAGCCGGTCGAGGAACCCACCGTCCACCGCACCACCACCAGCGCCGTCACCGGCCGCCAACTCGGCCTGGACGAGGGAGAGGAACTGTTCTCCTGTGACTGGCTGCTGGCCGACCCGAGCACGGGCACACGGCTGATGCACCGGGTGCTGATCCCGTTCGCCACCGCCGAAGGCACCCCACTGGCCGAGGCGCCCGACAGCCCGCCGACCGAGATCTACGCGATGCTCGCCAAGGCCGGGCACAAGCTGTGGTGGTCGGAGACCGTCGGCGCCCGCATCCCCACGCCCGACGAACGCACCACCCTCCAACTCGCCGACGCCACCCCGGTACTCCACGCCGCCCGCACCACCCACGGCAACGACGACCGCCCGCTCCTCCTCGAAGAACTCCGCGTCAGCGCCGACCGCGCCCAGCTCACCTACCGCATCAACGCCGAGAAGACCCCAGCCGCCCGCCGCAGCCGCGCCTGAAATCCGGCGATCGGTCGAAACCTTCTTCACTTACTCAAGGGCGCGCCTGCGGCGCGCCGGGCCGCCCCGGACCGGGCTGCGGCCTGACGGCCGGTCCCGGCCGGGCGCCCACCGCCCGCACCCGCACCCCACACCCAGCGACGACCAGAGCCACGAACTCCACGGCCAGCAGGACGCCTGCCGAGCTAGGGCCGGTCGCCGGGCTACGGTCGGGGGCGTTGGTCTGTGGCTTGGCTCGCTTCGCGCGTCGGCACCGTCGCCGTCCGCAGGAGGGGGACAGCACCACCGCCGCGGAGTCTCGGGCGGTACCGACCGTGACGTGAGGGAAAGACATCGTTAGCTTGGCTGAGACCGGAACATGGTCCAGGTGCACACGTGACGGGTGATCGTCCGGCCGCCCCCATCGCCGTGGCTGACTTTCCGTGGCCCAGGCCCAAGCCGGCCACCATCCCAGCCCCCGCCGTCATCCCCGCTCAGCTCGCCTTCCCGAACCGCGCAGCCAGCCGCGCCACCTCCCGCGCCGCCGCCGTCGACAGCTCCAGCCGCACCACCCCCGAACCGTCCGCCCCCGAACCCGCCCGCAACCGCACCCCGGACACCCCCACACCCGCCGACACCAGCGCCTCCCCCAGCTCCGCCGCGACATCACGCGCCGCAGCCCAGCCCGCCACGTAATCCACCCCACGCACCCACAGCACCGAATCCGGGTCGAACTCCTCAGCCCCGAACTCCACGTCGCCGATCTCGAACGCCTCATCACCCGGCCCGGACATCAACTCTCCACCCCTCAAAGATTCTCGACTGATCACGGATCTTGTCGGGGCATCGCACGAACACACGACGAGTGCCCCGGTACCATCGGCACCGGGGTCCTCGCGATCCCTTCCGGACCACCCCCGCCTGCCAAGGATCAAGGGGTGGTCCGGTCTCACGTTCAGATGTGGCGTGCGGTCCTGCTCCGGTCACCAACCCGAGCAGGACCGCAGGCGGCGCACTGGACAACACCGCCTCCCTCGCACGCAGCTCGCCGACCTGCCCAAACATTTGGAGGCGAGCCCGAGGGTCAAAGGGCAGAGGCCGTCGTACCCTCCCAGGAACTGACGGCCCCTGCCCCGTCTACGGGGGCGACGGCCGCGCTTCGGCCTGCGTCGCACGGAAGAAGCTCATATGCAGGGCTCTGAACATCGTGTGCCCGGTACGACCCGCATGCTTCAGGGCCCATTCCTGCGGGACCGCAGGATTCTCCGACGCCTCGGACGAGATGCCGCACGAAGTGCACTCCATTTCGAAGATCGGCGGACTTCCCGTGACATCGAACTGCAACTGCCAGTCCACGAACCGCAACACCGACCGGGCCGCCATCACCGCGCCCCACGCCCGCCGCGCAAGACATCAACACGCTGCGTCAAACCCACCCGCAGAGCATGCTCGCCCTTGAAAACGAGCACGACTTCCCGCTTGCCCAGCCGGTCCCGTTCTTTTCGCACCGCCTTGACTTCCTGCCACTTGCCACGGATGTTCACCATGTCCCCCGCCCGGACCGTCGTCCCCAACACCTCTGCCATCACGCGTCCCTTCTCGTCCGGGGGCCGTCAGCACGGCCCATACCGACTTACCGACCCCGTCCCGATCGCTCACGCCCCACTGATCCGACAGGCCCGCCACGAGCGCCAGGCCCCGGCCGCCCTCCGCGTCGGGGGCGCGCGCCACGGGCCGGTTCTCGTCCGCGTCGTCGACTGCGATCCGCACGCCGCCGACCACGTGCCGGAAGGACGTCTGGATCTCTCGTCCGGGTGAAACGCGCGCGTGCACGACAGCGTTGGTGAGGATCTCGGAGAGCACCAGGACGGCCGCGTCTTCGACGGCAGCCAGTCCCCACTCCGCCAATGCCTTGCTCAGCTCCGCGCGGGCCAGGCCGACGCAGCGAGGGTGGCGAGCCCAACGCCGCATCACCTCTTGCCTGTTAGCGTCTTCCTGCTTTCTCTCCATGCCGAGGAGTCTCACGTGCGGGTGTTCGCGTAACCAGCTCAGCTCGGTTACCCACCATGGGTAAACTCGCAGGTAACGCAGCTCACATGGCCCCGAAGCAACTCCGTCCCTCCCCGGAGCGCCGCTCATGCCCACATCAGACGTGCCGCAGGGTTTCCCACCACGCTTGCTGAGAGAGCCCGAGTTCGTAGAGGCGTGTCGAGAACGCGACTTCACCACGATCTTCAAGGTGGCGAAGCGGGCCGGGTTCTACCCCTCACTCATCGCCCGGCGCGTAGACCTCACGCCGAGCGCGGTCGGCGAGGTGATCAAGGGGAATCGCGGAGTGATGGACATCCGCGTCATCGAGCGCGTGGCCGATGGGCTGCGCATCCCAGGGGACATGCTGGGGCTCGCTCGACGCGAGTGGGAATCCGACGGCAACGAGGGCTTCTCGGCCGCGCTTGCGGTGGCCGACGAGGCAGCGATGCCCCCGGCCGGCTACCCGGGCGCCCTTGATGAGGATGATCCAGGCGGGGACGCCGTCGACCCCGAATTCGTCGCCGCGCTCGTGGACAGCCAGTTGCCCGAGCACTACAAGGGCGCGAATTTCTTCGGCGCCCGCTCCACGATCCCGACCGTCGCGCAGCAGGCACAGAGCATCACCAGCCTCCTGGAAAGCGCCACAGGAACGACGCGGCAGGCACTCCTGCGCACCGGTGGCCAGGTGGCCGAGTTCATCGGGTGGCTGTACCAGGATCTCGGGGACTTCCGACGCGCCGCTCTGTGGTCCGACCGCTCGATGGAGTGGGCCCAAGAGGCCGCGGACGACCACATGCAGTCGTACATCCTGTTCCGCAAGAGCAACCAGGCCACTGCGAGGGCCAGCGCGGAGAGGACCGTCGGACTCGCCAGGGCCGCTCAGCGACTGCCCGGCCTCACGCCGCAGATCACGGCGCTCGCCGCCCAGCAGGAAGCCCAGGGCTATGCCTTGATGCGCAACCCCAAGGCCGCACTCGCCAAGTTCGACGAGGCGTACGCGCTCGCCTCCGAGTCGCCGTCCGACGGGCGGGGTGCGGCGGTCGACACCTCGTACTGCACACCGACGTACATCGAGATCCAGCGCGCCAACTGCTGGATCGATCTTGGCAAGCCCCGGCGGGCGATCGAGCTCTTCGAAGGCCAGCTTGCCGAGCTTCCCGAGGTCTACCGCAACGACCGGGGCGTCTACCTCGCGCGGCTCGCCCGTGCGTACGTCGCGGCCCGTGAGCTCGAGAGCGGAGCCGAGGCGGCGACCAAGGCGCTCGGGATCGTCAGGCACACCGGATCGGCCCGTACGTTTGCCGAACTCTCCTCAGTGGCGCGCTCCGTGGCGCCGGAGCGCAGCCTGCCGACGGTGACGACATTTATCGATCGGTTCGAGGCTGTTCGCGATCAGTTTGTGGCCTGACGAGCTCAGTTTTGATGAGGGATGCTGAAGCCATGGACGAACTGATCACGCAAGCCACCAGCGGCGACGAGCGCCGACGCGGCCCCGCCGTCGCAGTCCTTCCCGTGGGCAGCTTCGAACAGCACGGCGATCACCTGCCCTTGATCACCGACACGGCTATCGCCTGCCTGATCGCTCGCCGCCTTGCCGACGATCACGACTTGTTTCTCCTGCCGCCCATCACGATCACCTGCTCCCACGAGCACGCCCCGATGGCGGGCACCGTCAGCATCAGCGCGGCCACGCTGTACGCAATGGTCAATGACATCTGGCGATCACTCGAAGCAGCCGGGCACCCGGGCCTGATCATCGTCAACGGCCACGGCGGCAACTACGTCCTGTCCAACGTCGTCCAGGAGCTCAACATCAACGGCCCGCGCGTAGCCCTCTTCCCCGTCAGCGAGGACCGCGCCCAGGCCCGTGCGGACGCGGCGCTGGAGAGCACCGGAGCCGAAGACATGCACGGCGGTGAGTTCGAGGTCTCACTGCTCCTGCACGGCGCGCCCCACCTCGTACACGAGGGCATAGAGGCAGACGACCACTCGGCGCCCAAGCGACCCTACCTGCTCACCCTGGGCATGACGGGCTACACGACCAACGGCATCATCGGTCAGCCCTCGCTGGCGACAGCGGCGAAGGGCAAAGCGCTGATGGACAGCTTCTCGCGAACGGCCCGTGCCCACTTGGACGTGATCACTCAGCACTGAGCGACAGCGAAGCCGGCGGAGGCCCGTCGACGAGCTCTTACCTCCCACTCAACCGCTGAGTGAGTCACGTCACAGTGCTGCGAGCAGTGTCCGCACTCCACTCACGAAATCAGGCCCTCGGCCGCTACGCTATGCCAAGGTAAGTGGTGTAACTCTCGCGTATTCCCACTTCGTCATGGGCCCGACTGTAATGCCTGGCACCGACAGCCCCGCGCGTAGCCCGCGCGGCGGCCTCGTGCCACCGGCTCAACGGGCGAGCACCGGACCGGTGGTGGCGTCGCGAAGAGCGCGCTTCCCAAGGGCGTGACGGGCCTCACCGCTCGAACCAGGCCATGTCGCCACCTGACGCCACACGGCCGTTGCGAAGGAATTAGGCTCCGAATCATGAGCAGGCTCCATGTCGTCAGCGGCAAGGGCGGAACCGGCAAGACCACGGTCGCCGCGGCACTCGCGCTTGCCCTCGCCGCCGAGGGCAAGCGGACCCTTCTGGTCGAAGTGGAGGGGCGGCAGGGCATCGCGCAGCTCTTCGAGACCGAGGCGTTGCCGTACGAGGAACGGAAGATCGCGGTCGCGCCCGGCGGGGGCGGCGAGGTCCACGCGCTCGCCATCGACGCCGAGCGGGCCCTCCTCGACTACCTCCAGATGTTCTACAAGCTCGGCAGCGCCGGGCGCGCGCTCAAGAAGCTCGGCGCGATCGACTTCGCGACGACCATCGCGCCGGGCCTGCGGGACGTCCTGCTGACCGGCAAGGCGTGCGAGGCGGTGCGCCGCAAGGACCGCACGGGCCATTACGTCTACGACCACGTGATCATGGACGCCCCGCCGACCGGCCGCATCACCCGCTTCCTCAACGTCAACGACGAGGTGGCGGGGCTCGCCCGGATCGGCCCGATCCACAATCAGGCGCAGGCCGTGATGCGCGTCCTCAAGTCCCCGGAGACCGCGGTGCACTTCGTGACGCTCCTGGAGGAGATGCCGGTCCAGGAGACGGTGGACGGCATCACCGAACTGCGCGCTGCGCAGCTCCCGGTGGGCAGCGTCGTCATCAACATGGTGCGCCCGGAGATCCTGGACGAGGCGGCCGTGGAGGTCGCCGCGAACGGCCGTCGTGCCGAGGTGGCCCGCACGCTGTCGCACGCCCTGGAGCGCACCGGTTTCGGTGGCGCGCGCCACGCGGGTCTGGCCGAGCGGCTCGTCGACCCGCTGGTGGCGCAGGCGCGCGAGCACACCGAGCGGCTCGCCCTGGAGCAGCAGGGCCGCGCGGAGATATCGGCCCTCCGGCTGCCCACCTACGAACTGGAACTGCTCGGCGACGGCGTCGATCTGGCGGGCCTCTACCGCATGGCGCGCGAACTGCGGAAGCAAGGAGTCTCCGAGTGAGCCTGGACACGGCGTCCGTGCTGGACGTGGATCCTGTCCTCGACAACCCCCGCACCCGCATCGTGGTGTGCTGCGGCTCCGGTGGCGTCGGCAAGACGACGACCGCGGCGGCACTGGGCGTACGGGCCGCCGAGCGCGGCCGGAAGGTCGTCGTCCTCACCATCGACCCGGCCCGCAGGCTCGCGCAGTCCATGGGCATCGAGGAACTCGACAACGTGCCGCGCCGGGTGCACGGAATCGACACCTCCGCCGGCGGCGAGCTGCACGCCATGATGCTCGACATGAAGCGGACCTTCGACGAGATAGTCGAGGCGCACGCCGACGGGGAGCGCGCCCGCGCCATCCTGGAGAACCCCTTCTATCAATCCCTGTCGGCCGGTTTCGCGGGCACGCAGGAGTACATGGCCATGGAGAAGCTCGGCCAGCTCCGCGCGCGGGACGAGTGGGACCTGATCGTCGTGGACACCCCGCCGAGCCGCTCCGCGCTGGACTTCCTGGACGCTCCGGGGCGCCTGGGGTCCTTCCTGGACGGGAAGTTCATCAAGGTGCTGATGGCCCCGGCGAAGATCGGCGGCCGGGCCGGGATGAAGTTCCTGGGCGTCGGCATGTCGGTGATGAGCGGCCCGCTCAACAAGCTGATGGGGGCGCAGCTCCTGCGCGACGTGCAGACGTTCGTGGCCGCCATGGACACGATGTTCGGCGGCTTCCGGACGCGCGCGGATGCCACGTACCGGCTGCTCCAGGCGCCGGGTACGGCCTTCCTGGTCGTCGCGGCCCCGGAGCGGGACGCGCTGCGGGAGGCGGCGTATTTCACCGAGCGGCTGGCCGCCGAGCGGATGCCGCTGGCGGGCCTCGTCCTCAACCGGGTGCACGGCAGTGACGCCGCCCGGCTCCCCGCGGACCGGGCGCTCGCCGCGGCGGAAGCGCTGCTCGACGGCGCGCTCGGCGCACCCGGTGAAGCCTTGGCGACGACCGCGATGGAAACATCGGAAAATCTTGATTCCGGCGGCATTGTGGATCGTGACAGCGGGCAAGCTGCCTCACGTACCGTTGATGCCCAGGGTGCCGACGCTCCCACGGCCCCGTCCACTCCCGAGAGCGGCCTCCCCCAGCCCGCCCCCTCAGGAGGCTCCACGGCACAGGACTTCACCGCGCAGGATTCCACCGCACGGCTCACCGCCGGTCTGCTGAGGCTGCACGCCGAGCGGATGCAGGTGCTCGCGCGCGAGCGCCGCACACGGGACCGCTTCACCGCGCTCCACCCCGAGGTCGCGGTCGCGGAAGTCGCCGCCCTGCCGGGTGATGTGCACGACCTGGCGGGCCTGCGCGCGATCGGCGAGCGGCTCGCCTGTCAGAGCGTGGGTGACCGGGCCGCGGGTGACACGACAGGGCCGCACACGGCCGCAGGGAGCGCATCGGAAGAGCGCGCCGAGGCGACCGACTGAGAGCCGCGGCCTGCCCGCCGCGCGGGCGGCTCGAAACCGCCGACTGACGTGCCGAGGCCCCCGACTGACGGCGCCGTGGGTAATGCCGTCGGTGTCGGGGGTCTGACGATCGGCGCTCTCAGCGGCTAGCCGACTGCCGCGTACGCGTCGTAGTCCTCGTCGCTCAGCGGCAGGATTCCCGCACCGCGCTCGTATTCCGTACGAGCGGTCTCCAGGAGCCTGCGCCATGAGGTGACGGTCGGCCGGCGCCTGAGCAGCGCACGCCGCTCCCGCTCGGTCATCCCGCCCCACACCCCGAACTCGACGCGGTTGTCCAGCGCGTCGGCCAGGCACTCGGTGCGCACCGGGCACCCGGTGCAGACCGCCTTGGCCCGGTTCTGTGCTGCGCCCTGAACGAATAGTTCATCCGGATCGGTAGTGCGGCAGGCTGCCTGCGCACTCCAGTCGGTTACCCAGCCCATGCTGGCGCCGTCCTCTCCCGAATTGAGGCTCCCCCACGGCGGCAGCGGCATATTCACCGTTGCCAGTTGAGGACGTTACGGAAGGCAGGCAGGGGACAACACCCCCTTCGGGCCCAATCTTGGATGGCCCGAACGGACTATGCGTAGACGGCAGATCACCCAACGGAGTGAGCTGGCGACATCAGCGACTTTCCCCGGTATATCGGGGCACTTCTCCCATGTCGCGGCGGGCACCGAGTGACACAGGTGGCAATACGGACACGTCTCATCACTCACAAGAGTGAAGGCGTTGGTGATGCTGAAGCGCATCGCAGTGACTGGCGTGAAACAGCGTAGGCGAACACACGGGCGTCTGTCCGCCGAATGAGAACGTAGGCTTCCCTTCATGGCTATGAAGCGTTCGGGCGAGGGCCCCAGCAGGGGCCGGCAGGCCGCCAGGTTCCTCGGTGTCAGCGTGCTCTCCGGAGCCGTTCTTGCGGGCCTGGCCCTGCCCGCCGTCGGCGCCTTCGGCCTCGCGGCGAAGGGCTCGGTGGAGGGGTTCGACGAGATCCCCGCGAGCCTCAAGACCCCTCCGCTCAGTCAGCGCACCACCATCCTCGACGCCCAGGGCGGCGAGATCGCGAAGGTGTACTCCCGTGACCGCACGGTCGTCCCGCTGAACGACATCTCGCCCTACATGCAGAAGGCGATCGTCGCCATCGAGGACGCGCGCTTCTACGAGCACGGCGCGGTCGACCTCAAGGGCGTCCTCCGCGCGCTCAACAAGAACGCGCAGACGGGCGGCGTCTCCGAGGGTGCCTCGACCCTCACCCAGCAGTACGTCAAGAACATCTTCATCGAGGAGGCCGGCGACGACCCCGACAAGGTCGCCGTCGCCACCCAGCAGACCCTCGGCCGCAAGGTCAAGGAGCTGAAGTACGCCATCCAGGTCGAGAAGGAACTCGGCAAGAAGCGGATCCTCAACAACTACCTGAACATCACCTTCTTCGGGCAGCAGTCCTACGGCGTGGAGGCCGCCTCCCAGCGCTACTTCAGCAAGCCCGCCAAGGAACTCTCCCTGGACGAGGCCGCCCTGCTGGCCGGCATCGTGCAGTCGCCGAGCCGCTACGACCCGGTCAACGCCCCCAAGGAGGCGACCAAGCGGCGCAACACCGTCCTCCAGCGGATGGCCGAGCTCAAGGACATCACCCCGGCCGAGGCCGCCGCCGCGCAGGCCAAGCCGCTCCAGCTGAAGGTCACCCGCCCCAAGAGCGGCTGCATCACCGCCGTCGACGGCGCCGGCTTCTTCTGCGACTACGTCCGCGAGACCTTCCTCCAGGACCCCGCCTTCGGCAAGACGAAGGAGGAGCGCGCCAAGCGCTGGAACGAGGGCGGCTTGACGATCCGTACGACGCTGGACCCGCAGACCCAGAAGTCCGTGCAGAAGTCGATCAGCGATCACGTCTACCAGAACGATCAGGTGGCCACCGCGGTATCGATCGTCGAGCCCGGCACCGGCAAGGTGCTCGGCATGGGGCAGTCCCGGCCGTACGGCTTCGGGGAGAACCAGACGCAGATCAACCTCTCCGCCGACCACGCGCAGGGCGGGTCGAACTACGGCTTCCAGACCGGTTCCACCTTCAAGCCGATCCTCGCGGCGGCCGCCCTGGAGGAAGGCATCTCGCCCAACAAGGTCTACTCCGCGCCGTATCAGATGCCCTACCCCGATTCCGTCGAGACCTGTGACGGCACCTGGCGCAACAGCGAGGGCGCGATGGTCAACAACGAGAACCGGAGCGAGGTCGGCCCGTACGGCATGCGGGAGGCGACCGCGAAGTCGGTCAACACCTACTTCATCCAGATGATCGGCGACACCGGCACCTGCGCGGTGACCAAGATGGCGTCGAAGCTGGGCCTCAAGCCCGCCTCCGGCAAGAAGATGGACCAGGTGCCGTCGATCGCGCTGGGCACCCAGGGCATGTCCCCGCTGAAGATGGCCGCCGCCTACGCGGCCTTCGCCAACGGCGGCAAGTACTGCACCCCCGTCCTGATCAACTCGGCCACCGACCCGAACGGCAAGAGCCTCAACGTCCCCAGGACGCAGTGCTCGCGCGCCATGTCCGAGGAGACGGCCAACACCGTCAACACCCTCCTCAAGGGCGTGGTCGAGGACGGCACCGGCAAGCAGGCCGGACTGGACGGGCGTGACAGCGCGGGCAAGACCGGTACGACGGACAGCCGGCACGCCGCCTGGTTCGTCGGCTACACCCCGAACATGGCCGGTGCGGTGTGGGTCGGCGGTCCCGGCAAGGACGTCGAGATGGAGAACATCAGCATCGGCGGCGTCTACCACGACAAGGTCTACGGCGGTGACACCCCGGGCCCGATCTGGCGCGACGCCATGAGCGGCGCCCTGGACGGCAAGCCCGCGCCGACGTTCGACTCCGTGGGCACCATCAGTGACGCCGGTTCCCAGGGCCGCGACAACGCCGACGCCACCGGCAACGGCAGCACCGGCGCGAACGCCGACGCCACCCCGGGCCACGGGCGCGGCAAGCGGACCCCGCCGGGCGGCAAGGGCCACTGAGCCCCGCGCGGAACACACAGGGGCGCCCGGACCGTCATGGTCCGGGCGCCCCTGTCGTGTGCGCGGGCGGTGGCGTACCGGCTCAGCCGGCGAGCAGGCGCTTGACCTCGGCGGCCACGCGACCGCCCTCGGCGCGGCCGGCCACCTTCGGGTTCACGATCTTCATGACGGCACCCATGGCGCGCGGACCCTCCGCGCCGCCGGCCTTGGCCTCCGCCACGGCGTCCGTGACGATCGCGGTCAGCTCCTCGTCCGACAGCTGCTTGGGCAGGTACTCCGCGAGCACCTCGCCCTCCGCGCGCTCGCGCTCCGCGGAGTCGGCGCGGCCGCCCTTGTCGAACGCATCGGCGGCCTCGCGGCGCTTCTTCGCCTCGCGCGCGATCACCTTCTGCACCTCGTCGTCGGAGAGCTCGCGGGCGGTCTTGCCCGCGGTCTCCTCGTAGGCGATCGCGGAGAGGGTGAGGCGGAGCGTGGAGGAGCGCAGTTCGTCACGCGCCTTGATGGCGTTCGTGAGGTCGTCGTGAAGCCTGGACTTGAGCGTGGTCATGCCGCAATCTTCGCACCCGGCCACGGCGGACGCCCCGCATTAACGGCCGGACGGCGGCGACGGGGCGATCCGGGGGCCGGTGCGGGGGCCCGTGCGGGGCCTTACGGAGCTGGCACGGGAGCTTGCGGGGGCCGGTAGCCGGCAGGGGACCTTGTGCGGGACCTCGCGAGGCCCGGTCCGGGCCTGGCACGGGGCCCGGTGCGCGACCCAGTGCACGACCTGGCGCGGGGCCTGGCGTGGGGCCCGGCGCGGGGCAACTCCCGTACGGGGCCGGGAGGTCGGCCTCGCGGGGTTATCCACAGGGGTGGACCGGGCCGAACACAACAGGGGCGGCGTCTGCGACCATGGACCGCATGCGCGCTCGTTATGGAGTACCCCTGGGAATCACCGCCGTCGGCGCGGCGGGCCTCGCCTACGCCGCCGGCTTCGAGGTCCGTTCCTTCCGGCTGCGACGGGTCACCGTGCCCGTGCTGCCGCCGGGGATGCGGCCACTGCGGGTGCTCCAGGTCTCCGACATCCACATGGTCGGCGGCCAGCGCAAGAAGCAGCGCTGGCTCCAGTCGCTGGCCGGCCTCCGCCCCGACTTCGTGATCAACACCGGTGACAACCTCTCCGACCCGGAGGGCGTCCCGGAGACGCTCGACGCGCTCGGCCCGCTGATGGAGTTCCCGGGCGCCTATGTCTTCGGGTCCAACGACTACTACGGCCCGAAGCTCCGCAACCCCGCCCGCTATCTGCTGGAGAAGGCCAGCGGGCGCCACGGGCTGAACGGCAACGCCCCGGCCGTCGGCGCGATCCACAACCCCTGGGAGGAGCTGCGCGACGGCTTCGACTCGGCGGGCTGGGTCAACCTCACCAACACCCGCGGCAGCCTCAAGATCGACGGCTACGACATCGCGCTCACCGGCCTCGACGACCCGCACATCAAGCGCGACCGCTACGCGGAGGTGACCGGCGGCCCCCGCGAGGACGCCGATTTCTCCCTGGCCGTCGTCCACGCCCCCTATCTGCGGGTGCTCGACGCCTTCACCGCCGACCGGTATCCCCTGATCCTCGCCGGGCACACCCACGGCGGCCAGCTCTGCATCCCCTTCTACGGCGCGCTGGTCACCAACTGCGACATCGACACCCAGCGGGTCAAGGGCCTCTCCACCCACCGGGCCGGCGGTCACAACTCCTATCTCCACGTCTCCGCGGGCTGCGGCACCAACCGCTACACCCCGGTCCGCTTCGCCTGCCCCCCCGAGGTCACCCTCCTCACCCTCACCTCCCGCGACCGCGACTGATCCAGGAAGGTTTCCGGAAGCCGCCCGTACCGTGGAGGGATGATCGACCCGACTTCCTCCACCACCCGGCTCGGGCGGCCCGGCGCGGCGGGCGTCCCCGCCTCGGCGGTCGTCCCTACCGGCCGCCGCCCCTTCGCGGCGGCTTTCCGCGCGCTCGTGGCCCTCGCCGCGTTCACAGGCATCGTGCTGGACATGATCGACTCGACGGACCTGGGCCGGCTGTTCAGCTACTTCACGGTCCAGTCCAACCTCCTCGTGGCCGTCGCCTTCGCCTGGTCCGCCCACCGCGCCTGGACCGCCCGCCCGCCCCTCTCCCCACGGCTCACGGGTGGCGCGCTGCTGTACATAGCGATCACCGGCCTCGTCTTCCACTTCGTGTTGTCGAACGACTCCAGCGGCTTCTCCATGACCAGCGAGCGCACGCCCCTCGAATCGGTCGCCAACCAGCTCCTGCACACCGTGACCCCCCTCGCGGCCGCCTTCGACTGGCTCCTGCTCACCGCACCCGGCGGCTTCCTCCTGCGCCACGCCTGGCAGTGGCTGGCCTACCCCTTCCTCTACTTCCCCTTCGCCCTGGCCCGCGGCGCCCTCCTCGACCCCGGCACGGAGGGCCGCTACCCGTACCCCTTCCTGGACGTCGACCTCCACGGCTACGCGGGCGTCCTCGGCAACGCGGTCGTCTTCGGGCTGGCCTTCTACGTCCTGGCCCTCGCCCTCGTCCTCCTCGACCGCATACGCCCCCACCTGCGCACCCCCCGAAACCGGATTTCACCTCTGGGCTCCGGTCCGCTAAAGTAGAGCTCGTTGCGCCGGGGACCTGCGAAAACGGGTTCTGGAGCAGCGATCGGGGTGTAGCGCAGCTTGGCAGCGCGCTTCGTTCGGGACGAAGAGGTCGTGGGTTCAAATCCCGCCACCCCGACAGGTGAAACACCAGGTCAAGGGCCTGATCCACTGAGTGGATCAGGCCCTTGATTCGTTTCCGGAGATCGTTTGGGAGAAATCTGGGAGAAGATCTTGGTCGGCTTCTCCCAGCCCACGATCGTCGGGCAGGTGGGACGGACCCCGCCCGTAGCGGCACGCCTCTGTGCGTTCGTAAACTCCAGCAGCCAACTCAACCCGACTGAGGACAGCTCGTGGACCACACCCTGACCGCCGACGACGCCGACAGCACCAGCTCGGAGCCGTCGGGGCGCCCTTGTGTGATCTGCAGCACGACGATGGAGTACTGGCGCCCGCGCAGCCAGAAGTACTGCTCCGACCCATGCCGCGCTGCCGCTGCCAAGAAGCAGCGGGCTGAGCGTCCGAAGGACGCACCGAAGACACGTTGCCCCAAGCCAGCGCTTACGCCGGGGACCCCGCCCGTGCCCGACCTGGCCAGGACCCGCGAGGTGGCGGGCGATTCGTACTGGAGCCCCATCCTCGCCGCAGCTGAACGCGCCACCGGCGGTGAGCCGTGCCGGGTCTGCGCCGAGCCCATATCCGCCAAGGCGCACTGGTCCTTCCGGGACCGCCATGTCTGTTCCGACCGGTGCAACAGCACGCTCAAGCGCCGTACGAAGACCAGGATCGGACGCGGCGAAATCGACCTCGCCTCCATCCCCGGCATGGGCACCCGCGCCGCGGCGAAGGAAGAACAGCGCGCCCGTTTCGGCCAAGAGCGCCAGCCGAGCGTCTTCCGCACCCGAGCCGCTGACGCAGACTTCCCGTACGAGTTCTACGGGCTGGGCCCCATCCCTGGTGATGTCGTGGAGCGGCACGGCTCGATCACCACGTACGCCACTGCCACCTCCGTGGGCGCAGACTGGCTGGTGGACCTAGTGCGTGCCAATTCCGAAGATGACGTGGAGCCGATCCTCGCCATCCACGAGCAGACCGGCGCGCTCCTCGCTTACACAGGCCGCACGCTGTGGTGGACCAGCGTGCCGGGCCAGGAGCATCCCCTCGTCCAGCAGCAGTCGTTCCAGGGCGACGACGGGCGGCGGTGGGTGTGGCAGAACGAGCTCATCCGCGACGTGGACCAGAACGGTACGACTTACGACTGGGAAGCCTGGGTATGTGTGGCCGAACGCATTCCGCCTCTCTGGACGCCTGCGTACACCGCCCGCTCCGAGAAGCAGCGGCGCTCCACCCGCGCCCGCAACAGCTACCAGGCCCGTATGCGCGGCTACGGCGTACTCAACGCCGACGCAACCCAGGTGGATCCACAGGACATCTACGAGCGCGACCAGTGGACGTGCCAGGTGTGCCGCAAGGCCATCAACCCGGCCGTCGAATGGCCCGATCCGTGGTCGGCGACCCTGGACCACATCAAGCCGGTATCACTGGCCGGCGAGCACGTACCGGAGAACCTCCAGGCCGCCCACTGGGTCTGCAACATCCGCAAGGGAGATGCCTGGGGGCCAGGGGAGGCCCACACCAAAGCCGGTGTCAGGGGGACGTTTTAGGGCCAGGGCTGACGCGACATGAGGTGTATAAGTAACCGGCATGAACCGTTTCTGATCCGCACGCCCAAGAGGGGGGACCCGCATGTTCGGTAGTGGAAGGACCCTGAACGACTTCAAAGTCGGAGACAAGGTCACGGTCAGATCGCCAAGCGACAGGCCCCTGTACCACCATGGGTCACACGGGACCGTCGTCACCATAGGCACCAAACGGGTCCACGTGAAGATGGACAAGGCTGCGTTCGAGAGCCATGACGGAGAGGTGGCTAATTTCCTGCCCGGTGACCTGGACCCTGGCCATGTCGGCACACCTCGAAACTCGGACCGCTTCAACGACGCCTTCACCACCCTGAAGCTGGCGACCGGAACGGATCTCGTGGCCGTGGCGCTGGAGGCTGGCATCATCACTGTCGAGCAAGCCGAGCAGATCAAGGCTGTATGGGCCAGCCACCTGCAGGGCTGACGATCCACGGCTTTGCCAGCCATTTTTCTCGCATCGCACCCCGAGTGGGTGTCTGCCTTCCTGACAACCACAGATGAGCAGTGCGGGACACCCGCAGCCCGCTGAAGCGCTTGGCCATGCGGCCAAAGCGGACCGCGACAACCATGCGGAACCTGCACACAGCC
Organism: Streptomyces sp. NPDC001407; assembly: GCF_042895325.1. Classification (NCBI taxonomy): domain Bacteria; kingdom Bacillati; phylum Actinomycetota; class Actinomycetes; order Kitasatosporales; family Streptomycetaceae; genus Streptomyces; species Streptomyces sp. NPDC001407. Next base: position 105,983 of record NZ_JBIAWF010000013.1, on the reverse strand, counting down.
GCGCACGCCCCCCCACCTGCGACCATCGGCAAGGGAGACGTCTGGGGCCCGCGGAGGCGGGGCCCAGGGGAGGCCCGACCCTCCGCAGAGGAGGACCGGGCCTGATGTTTCCTGGCCGGGCAGCGAGGTCAGGCGGCCCTGGCCAGCAGCAGCCGGTCGAGCACGGCGACCGGTGACCTCGGGCTCATCGCGCGGCGGGCGTCGAGGGCTGCCTCCCACTGCTCGGTGAGACCGAGCATGAGGCGTCGGCGCATGCCGGGGGTGACGTGGGCGTAGCGTGCGGAGACCGAGCCGTCGAGGTGGCCCATGCGCTCGTCCATGAGGACCTTCTCCGTGCCCAGGTCCTCCATCATCGTGCGGTGCGTGTGACGGAGGCCATGGGGCGTGAGGCCCTTGGCGATCGGGAGCCAGCAGGCATCCGCGCGATCGGTGGCGCCCCGTCCCCGTGCCGGGACGCCGGGCCACGGCTCGCCGAGGATGGGCACGGGCCGGGCCTCCTGCGGAGCCTTCTTCGGGTAACCAGCCGGAGGCGGCCGGAGTGAACAGCCAGGTCGCAAAACCGTTCCTGCGCCAGTGGGATGCGTGCCCCGACACAGCGCCACCCCGCACGAACCCGAGGTCGGCGACGGCCTTCTCGACCCGCACCCGCGTGGCGTCGGCGACACGGTGGGGGTGATTGAGGACGTTGGACACCGTCCCCGTGGAGACCCCGGCCAGCCGGGCGACGTCGACGAGCTTGGCGCCGTGGTGGCCGCCGGTCCGCGCTGCCCCCTGGCCATGGAAGACGTACGTCTTGCCGTGGCAGGGGCAGGGTGTCGGCTTCGTGTGGGCGATGTGGTCGAAGACCAGGGCTGAGAGCCAGTCCATCGCGTCGATGGTGCGGTAGCTGTCGTCCTTGGGCGGGCAGCGCACCAGCTCGCCGGTGTCCAGCTCGTACAGCTGCCATTCGACGCGGATCGCCCCGGGGCGAACGAACTCCGTTTCCAGGCCGACGATTTCGCCCCAGCGCTTTCCCGTGTATCCCTTGAGGACGACGGCGACGAACTCGTCGTCGCGGCCGGAGAGCAGGGAGGCTCGCTCGGCGGTCAGCAGGATGCCAAGCGCGTCGGTGACGACCTTCTCCGGGCCGCGGTTGCGGGAGCGGCCAGCGCGTTTGCCGCGCCCGCGCCGCCGGGCAGCCGGGTTGGACGTGATCAGGCCCTCGTCGATCGCGTCCTCGAAGATCAGGTGGAGGGTCGAGCGCCAGGTCTTGACGCTGGAGGCCGCGTACACGGCCTTCTCCTTCTTCTCCCAGGCATCGACGTCCGTGCGCAGGATGCCTGCGAGCGCCTTGTCCTCGAACTCGGGGAGCAGGTGCTCCTCGATGTGGCGCTTGTAGTTCTGCATGGTCGAGGCGGCCAGGTCCTGGGCCTCGTACCAGCGGCTGGCGTACTCGCCGAAGGTCTCCTGACCGAGCCCCGGGTCGCGCCACTGGCCACGGCGGACCGTCACCTCTTCCGCGTCTGCGGCCTGCTTGGCCTCGCGCTTGGTGGCGAACTTGATCGCGGCGCCCGTGGAATCGGCGACGGTACCGTACTTGCCGTCCTCGATCTTGTACCGGCCACGCCAGTAGCCGCCGCGCTTCTCTGCGTACCCCACAGGGTTCCCTCCCTTCTGTTGTGTGGGGTGCGTTAAGCGGCGGTTCCGAACTGGGACCTGGTCATCCGGCGAGGCGGCCGGGCCTTGAGGCGGACCGTGGGCACGGCTGTCTCGGTGCGCTCTCGCATCGCAGGCTTTCGGGCCGGCACAGCAGTGGCAGTGGGCCGCTGAGGATTCCGGGCCGGGCGTTCTTCGTGCATGCGCACGATCTCGGCCAGGTGATCGGGCGAGAAGCGGTAGGCCCGGCCGACGCGGGTGAACGGGATGAGTCGCCGGCGGGCGCGGTCCTTGACCCACCAGGCGGAGCAGCCGAGGACGGCGGCGACTTCCTCGGGGAGGTAGAGGCGCGGCAGGGCAGCGTCGGGGTGCGGAGCCGGCGTGGAGGCAGGGGGTATCGCGGGTCGGTTCAAGGGGTGAGTCCTCTTCTGGCGGACGTGGGTGCGGCAACACCGGCCCGCCGGTTGATCGCTAGGGATGAGGGAGAGGTGTCCCGTGCTGGGGGTTTGCGGGCCCAGGACGGGAGAAGGAGCCGAGCTACGTCTCGTCGGCGGAGCCGGCGTCGCGGCTCTCGCCGGGCGGCGGGCCGTACGTCTCCAGCAGGTGCTTGGCGGACGCCTCGGCGATGGCGTTGGACACCATCACATCGGCCTCCTCGCGGACGTCGGGGTGCTCGGCGAGATAGGCGTCGAGGTCATCCCGCGCCTTGATGAAGGCGGCGTTGGCGCGCTGGGTCTCGCGGAACGCGTCCACGACGGCATCGACGAGTTCCATGGCACGGGCCTGGGCGGCCAGCTGCGGGGGGCCGACGAGGTTACGCAGGTCGAGGCCGAAGACCTCGGCGAAGCCGATGGCCTCGTCCAGGTTGATGCGGCGCTTGCCGTTCTCGATGCGCCAGACCGCGGACGGGTTCATCTCGAAGCCGGCCTCGTTCAGGCGGTCGGACAGTGCGTTGGTGCTCCACCCGCGCGCCTCGCGCTCCAGCTTGATGCGCACAGCGACGTTCGCCTCACCGCTGAGCAGCACGCCCTGCGGGGAGTCGTCGTCTGCCACGCCCACCACCTCCTTCCGTTAGTAGCGGTCCACTGCAATTTGCAGCGACCCCTAAACCATACCACGACTACTGCGTGATGCAGAACGCTTCTGCAATCGGCAATCTATGTGGCATAGTGGTGGTCCCACCAGCACAGGCCGAGGAGCACGCCACGAAGCGCAGCAGATAGAAAAAGCCCCCGACTGATGCCGGGGGCCAAGCGCAAACCTCTCAACCGCCATCCCTAGCGATCGACCCGCGAGGCCGGGATTGCCGTCCCATATGGCCCGCGAGCAGAGGAGCTGATGCCCAGTATGACTGATGCCCAGCCGAACACGCCATCCCTTCGCGACGACGCCACCTTGTCGCGGCCGCCAGCCCACATACCTGGCCAACTGGCCATCCCCGCCGCAGCACCTGCGGCCGGCGACCCTGAAAGTGCTGCCTCGCCAGCACCGCTGCCCGAAGGAGGGCGGATCCTGGCCGACCTGCGGGCGCAGATCAAGCGGTACGTGGTGATGCCGAGCGAGGAGGCCCTCACCGCAGTAACGCTGTGGGTGGCGGCCACGCACCTGCAGCCGGCCTGGCAGCACGCGCCCCGCCTGGCGGTGGTGGGCCCGGCGAAACGATGCGGCAAGTCGCGGCTGCTGGACGTGGTGACCGAGACCGTCCACAACCATCTGATCACGGTCAACGCCAGCCCTGCGGCGATCTTCCGCTCGATCACCGACGAGGACCCGCCGACCCTCCTGGTCGACGAGGCCGACACTCTCTTCGGCACCGCGAAGGCCGCGGAGAAGAACGAGGACCTGCGCGGCCTGCTGAACGCCGGACACCAACGTAACCGGCCCACCCTGCGGGTCTCCGGGCCCGAGCACAAGCCGCAGGCGTTCCCCACCTTCGCCATGGCCGCGCTCGCCGGCATCGGCGACCTGCCCGACACGATCATGGACCGGTCGGTGGTCATCCGGATGCGCCGCCGCAGGCCGGGCGAGACGGTCGCCGCCTTCCGCACCGGCCGGGACACTCCCGCCCTGCACGCCATACGGGCACGACTCGCCTCTTGGCTGCGACCGCTGTACGCCCAGGCCATGGACATGGAGCCGGCCCTGCCGGTCGAGGACCGCGCGGCCGACACCTGGGAACCGCTGGTGATCATCGCCGACCTCGCCGGAGGCGAGTGGCCCGCGCTCGCGCGCACCGCCTGCAGCACCATGACCGACTACGAGGCCGGGCAGGACGAGGAGGGCGGCCTGCGCACCCGCATCCTCGTTGACATCCGCCGCGCCTTCGCCGCCGAAAGCGAACCGGCCGTGCTGCGAACGAGCCGCCTGCTGGAGTACCTCAACGCGGACAAGGAAGCGCCGTGGGCCGAGTACGGCGCCAACGGCCTCACCCCGCGCGGCCTGCAGCTGCTACTGAAGGACTACGGCATCAGCTCGGCCAACCGCCGCTTCCCCGACGGCACCCAGGCCAAGGGCTTCGCGCGCAACCAGTTCCTCGACGCCTGGTCCCGCTACTGCCCCGAGCCCGCCCAGGCAGTCGCGGAGACTCTCCCCGGCACCGGAGCCTGACCCGACTCGACTCGTCACACTCGTCCCCGCCCAGGTCAGCGCGGGGACGAGTGCCAAACCCGCAACGAGTCGACCCGACATCACCACGCCACCCGTACCTGCCCTGACCAGGCACGCAACGAGTGGTACGAGACACCGCACCCCACGACGGCCACCCCTCCCCCGCACTCGTGGCCGCCGCCGAGCCCACCCGGAGTGCACCCGCTTGCCTTCCTCCACCGCCGCAGCCACCGCTGCCCTGCCCGGCACCACCGCCATCCGCGCCGGCATCGCCCTCCTCGGCACGACCGGCTTCGCCCTCTCCTACGACGCCCTGCGGCAGATGGCCCTCGCCATCCACATCCGTGGACCGCTCACCTACGCCTTCCCCCTCGTGATCGACGGCTTCATCGCGATCGGCATCGGCGCCTTGCTCATCCTGCGCACCGCCCCGCTGCGCTCGCGCCTGTACGTGTGGACACTCGTCGGACTGGCGACCCTCACGAGCATCTGGGCCAACGCCCTGCACGCCGTCCGCCTCAACCAGCAGACCCGCCCAGGCGGACTGCACCTCGACGACTACACCGTCGGCGCCCTGTCGGCCATCGCCCCGCTCGCCCTGGCCGGCGCGGTCCACCTCTACCTCGTCATCCGGCGCCACCCCACACCCCGCGCCCAGGAGACCGACGCCGCCGAGGAGGCTGACGCCGCAAGGGGCCCCCACGCCACCGGCCACGGCCACAACGGCACCCACCGCACCCAGCCGCCCGCTCCTGTCGAAGGCGACCCCGCCCCGCCGGAAGAGGCACAGACCACGCTCGATGTGGCCGACCGCTCCGGCGACGTGGCGCCGGGCACCGCCAAGGTGCCGCAGGCTCCGGAGCCGCCCTCCGGACCGGAAGGCCAGGAGCCGGGCGCCACATTCGACGAACTTCTCGCCATCGCCCGCACCGCACCGCCGGGACGCAAAGGCCGCGCGTCACGCCGCCACATCGAGGCGGCCATCCGAGCCGCAGGGCACCGCATCGGCAAGGACCGCCTGACCCAGATCAAGGACCGCCTCCAGGCCGAACTCGACCAGGCCGCCCACCAGCTGCAGAGCGAACTCGACAGAGAGCCCGTCGGCGCTCACTGAGCCTGCAGCCCGCGTCCGTCCCCGTGTCGAACGACGCGCTGCACCCGTCCGCGCGCAGGCCGGCGCGGGGACGGACGCCCGGTCACCCCAGCACCACGGCCCGCCAGCAACTCCACGGAGAACCGTTCCATGCACGACCCGCACAACGAACTCGCCACCCACCAGCAGGAGATGACCACCACCGCCACCAGCGCAGCAAGGTATGACGTTGGACCGTCCAAGGGCCGGTCCAACGCGAACACCTCCGCCCCGGGGGTGGCGGAGGGCCTCGGGCACCAGGGGGTGCCCGAGGAGGAGACACCCACCGACGCAGCCGACCAGTCGCCCACCGGCTCCGCCGCCGAAGCCACACTGCGTCGCATCGCTCGCCGCCGCACCCGCAAAGACGTCCAGCGCAAAGAGCGTGTCGACGTCCGCTACAGCGTCGACGAGAAGACCCGGATCGTCACCCGCGCCGATGAAATGGGCATCACCGGCGCCCACCTCGTCGGCGCCGTCATCATGGCCTACCTCGACGGCGACCTCACCGTGGAGCTGGCCGGGCAGCGCACCCAGCTCGACGGCTACCTCGACAAGCTCGACGCCCTGCGAGCCGAGGTCGCCCGCATCGGCAACAACGTCAACCAGATCGCCCACCGCCTCAACGCCGGAGGCGATCCCCACCCTGTGGACACCGCCGTCCTCACCCAGACCGAGCGCACCCTGAACATGGTCCGCACCGCTATCGGCGACATCGCGCAGACCATGAACGACGCCGTCTCCGCGAAGGCGGCCCGGTGATCGCCAAGATCAGCAGCGGCAAGGACACCGCCGGCCTGATCCGGTACCTGTTCGACACCAAGAAGGCCAAGGACCACACAGACCCGCACCTGGTCGCCTCCTGGGACGGCTTCGCACCCGACCCCGGCCGCGCCGACGACTTCGACGCCACAAAGAAACGCCTCGTGGCCGACCTCGACCTGCGGGTCAAGCAAGCCCGCCGACTGGGCCGTGCGCCCGAGCGGCACACATGGCACTGCTCCGTACGTGCCGCCCCGGGCGACCGGCACCTCACCGACGCCGAGTGGGCCGACATCGCGCGCCGCATTGTGGCGGCCACCGGCATCGCACCCGAAGGCGACCCCGACGGGTGCCGGTGGGTCGCCGTCCGCCACGCCGACGACCACATCCACATCGCCGCCACCAAGGTCCGCGGTGACCTGCGCACCGCCCGCCACTGGAACGACTACCTGAAGGCCGACAAGGAACTCGCGGCCATCGAGAAGGAATACGGACTGAAGCAGGTCGTGCGCGGCGACCGCACCGCCGCCAAGCGCCCCACCCGCGCCGAGATGGAAAAGGCCCGCCGCGCCGGCACGACCAAGACCTCCCGTGAGCGCCTGCGCACCACCGTCCGCCAGCTGGTCTCCATCGCCACCACCCCCGAGGAGTTCCTCCACCTGCTCGACGGCATCGAAGGCGTGCTGGTCGATGTCCAGCGCTTCCCCTCCGGCGACGTGCGCGGGTACAAGGTCGCCGTGGAAGGCGACACCAACACCGCCGGCGAGCCGATCTGGTTCTCCGGCGCCAAGCTCGCCCCAGACCTGTCCTTCCCCAAAATCGCCGAGCGCCTCACCGCCATCGACACCACGCCCGCTACCGAGCCGGGCAGCCGGCGCAGGCCCGACCCCTGGCACCAGGCCACCGCCGCAGCCGAGCGCATCCCCCACCGCCTCCACCACGGCGACGACGAAGCCGCCCAGGCCCACATCGCGGCCTTCGGCGAGGCCATCGACGCCCTGCCACTGCTCGCCCCCAACCACCTGCGGCCACACCTACAGCAGGCCGCCACCGCCTTCGAACGCGCCACCCGCTCCCGCATCCGCGCCCAGCAGGATCAGGCCCGCGCCCTGCGCGGCGCCATCCGGGCCCTGCGCACCGCGCCGGTCACCGGGGACGGTTCCGGGCTGGCGATGTTCCTCGACATCGCCGTCCTGGCCGTCGTCGCCACCGCCCGCTGGCACCAGGCCCGCCAGCACGACCAGCAGGTCGCCGCCGCCCACCAGACCCTGCTCCACCTCCAGGCCGCCTACCAACAGGCCGCCGCCGGGCCGCTGGCCGCCTTGGCCCAGCGCACGCCACCGGCCCGCACCAGGGAACGGCACGCCCAGCGCATCCTCGCCACAGTGCCTGACCGTGCCCAGCAGGTCCTCGACGACCCGGCCTGGCCGGCACTGGCCGCTGCCCTGACCGAAGCCGAGAACGCCGGCCACGACCCCGAATAGCTCCTCCAACACGCCGTCCGCCAGCGCACCCTGGACGACGCCCGCTCCACCGCCAGCACCCTCACCTGGCGCATCCAACGCCTCGCCGCCCGGCAAGCCCCAAGCGCCCGAGCACGAGCCGCCCAAGTTCGAACTACCGCCACAGCAGGGCCGACGCGGACCGTCCCTTCCCCGACAGGGCCGTCGCCGCAGCCTGGCCCCACCGCACAACCGACCCGGCGACGCTGAACCCGAGGGGCAAGAGGCGGGGTGCGCGAGGCTCACCACCAGCACGCGTTCGCCACACCGCGTTGATCAACGCCGCCGACTGGTCTCAGGTCTCAGCCTGCACGAGGGAGAGGTGGAGGGCGAAGACGCCGAGCGCTTCCTTCTCGGGCGGGTAGATGTTGCGGATCGCGGTGACGAGCTCGTCGTGGCTCATGTCCGGCCCGCCGATCGCGGCGGTGTCCTCGGCGTCAAGCATCGCGGCGAAAGATCCGTACTCCTTCACCGCGTCGACGCGGGTCGTCAGGCTGTCGTCGCCGCAGGTGAACCGAAGGATGTCGCCGACAGCGATCTTGCGGATTTTGGGGTAACCGACGCGGACCTCGATGGTCTTGCCGCCGGAGGCGACCAGGTCGAAGTACGGCTTGCGGATGGTGAGGGCGTGCTCGCCGGGCTGCGGCTGGGTGGTGGTCATCGCGGCATCCATCACTTTCTGGAAGAGGGAACTGAGGCCAGAGCCGGCCGTGCAGCCGCGTCGACAGCCGCCAGGCGTTCACGGAGACCTTCGACTGCAGCCTGGCGAGGGTAGCGGCGGGTCAGGAAGGTAGTGAGGTCGCCCGCCCGGTGGCGAACGGAGTCGACGACGCGGGCGGAGTCGAGGGCTTGGTGGCCGAGGACGACGGCGTCGTCGGGGTCGCCAAGCTGGGCATGCGCCAGGGCCAGGTCGATACGGGCGATGGCCTCCCGGCTCGGGGACCTCGATGCCTCGGGGGCCGCCTCGTACGTTGCCAGCGCCTGTTCCGCGTGCTGCCGGGCCTGGTCCGCCTGGCCGAGCCAGATGCACGAGGTTGCCGGATACGAGGTGAGGGCATAGTCGGCCAGCGGCAGCACGTCCATGCCGAAGCGCCGGGGTGAGCGGGGTGGCAGGAGCCGATGGGCGTCCTCGGCGGCGTGGAAGGCGGCGGCGAAGCCCTCCGCGTCGCCGTCCGCAGCCGCTGCGCGGGCGGCCTGGGCATGGAGCCGCACGGTCAGCGGATGTCCGGTCGGGGCCTCGGCAAGGCCCTTGAGGGCGGCGTCACGGGCCCTGCCGGGCCGTTGTTCGTACAGGTTGATGGAGGCGGCGGCATCCATTGCCCATGCACACAGCTGGCCGTGCCCGGCCTGCTGGCCGTGGACAAAGGCGTCGGTGGCGAACGCCAGGCCAGTACGGGCGTCCCCGAGGTCGTGGGCGAGCCAGGCCAAGAGCTCGGACAGCCATCCGGCGAACGCCAGCAGTTCGCGTTCCTGGCGGTGTGTGCGCTTGGCGTTCAGCAGGACGTCGACCTTGCGCCGGTAGTCCATCACCGCGTCGAAGACCAGCTTGGGCGGCCTGAGCGAGTAGGCGTGGTTGAACTCGGTGACCGCAAGGTCGAGGTGGTCGAGGGTGCCGGAGCCGAGCGAGGTGGCCTCGGCCTGCCGGGTGAACTCCATGGCTTCGGCGGCGGCTTGTTCCAGGATCTGGGCTGCGGCTGCCGGGGCCGCGAAGGCCAGTCCGGCGAGTTTCACTGCGTCGCGACGCTTCGTCTCCGCCACCTCCGCCCCGTTGACTGGGCTGGTTCCCCTGGCACTTGCCGGTTCCGTCGGGAGTGTCGCATTCACCGTCGCCCCGCTCCAAAGTGGATCAGCTGGAGGGGGCGAGTAGTCACGGGCGAAGCCCAACAGCACGGGGTTAGTGGCGAACAGCCGGCACAGCAGGTCCTGGTAGTCGGGGCTGGGCAGGACGCCGGCCTCCCAGTCCTTCCAGGAGCGTTCGGACAACCCGACCTTGGCCAGGTTCTCGGCTTCGACGAGCCGATGAGCTGCCGCCACAGCTTGGACGACGGTCCAGCCCATCGCCAAGCGACGGCATTTGAGGAGCCGGTGGCCGCAGTGGGCCTCGATCTCTGCGGCAATGGCCGCGACGAGACCCGGTGGCGCGGGATCGGGAGATCCGGCACGGCCGAGGGCCCGTTCGCGCAGGGCCCGGCCGCAGGAGACGTCGTGGACCGGTTGAGATCTCTTCGCCGTCTCGGCTCTCACGGGCCGCCTCCCCGGGGGCACGCGGGCGCGCCGGTTGCGCCGCTGGTGCTGACGAAGATTGCTTGCCTGTCCCACACAGCGGTCAAACCTCTGTTCCAGGGCGGCCCGGCCGCCCGTCATGGGCGACGTCACCGCCCACGCAGGGCGGATGCCTCTCACTACCTGCAAGGACGTCGTCGGACCACTCTGAACCTCGGCGCCGCGTCCGGCCGACGGGACCCATCACCTCCGGCTGGCTCCTTGCTGGTGAACCACGGGCATCCGGCCGGACGTGTCGCGCCTTCCAACCCTGTCCCCACCGCCTCGGCCTGCTCGGGCGGCACATCGAGAGGGAATCCATGGAAGACGAAGCACGACCGACGCACGTCCTGGCGGGGCAGGTCGCCCAGCTGGAGCGGCTGGACGCCTCGCTGATCGAGCGGCTGCGGCACGAGGCCCTGACCGCCCCGGCCTCCTGGAAGGCCGAATACGGCGACTACCAGTCCGGTGGCTGGTGGACGACCTCGCTGATGAACGCCTCCGGCGACGCCGGCGACGTGCGGATCGGCGACTGCACCGCCCGCTCCACCACCCTGCTCCAGCACATGCCGGTCACCGCCGGCCTGCTGGCCGACCTCGGCCTCTCCTACATGTGGGTACGGCTGGCGCGGCTGGAGGCCAACGCGTTCCTCTGGGAACACCGCGACTACGACGAACTCGACCAGGTCGAACGCCACCGCCTCCACATCCCGCTGCACACAAACTCCTCGGCGTTCCTCGTCACCGGCGGGACCAAGGTCCACATGGCCGGCGGACGCATCTGGCGGCTGACCCCGACGTACGCGCACGGGGTCTGCAACCTGCTCGGACCGGACCGGATCCATCTGATCGCCGACGTCTACGCCGACGAGGCGTACGACCGCCTGGCCGGATGTGCCGATGCGCCGGTATCCGCCGAGCGGCTGCCGACTGCGACGGACGCGGTGCTGACGGAGCGGTTCGCCGCGGCCCGGCGCCTGGCCGACCTCGGTTACATCGACGCGGCCGAGCAGCTCCTGCTCCGGCTGTTCTACTGCGTCGCCCTGCCCGAGGGCACCGTCTACGACCTGATCGCCGACCTCCACACCGGCCGAGGCGATGCCGAGTCCTGCCGCCGCTGGACCGTGGCGAAGTCCAAGCTCCTCGCGTTCGCGGCCCCCTGACGCACGCCCCCCTTCAACACGCCAACCCGGCACGGAAGGAATGCGCATGCCCACCGCTCTGCCCACGGCGCCGGCCGAACTGCAACTGGTCGAACTCGCCGAAGCCAACCGTCCCGCCCAGCTGCCGCTGCTGACCCGCATCTGCGAGATGCTGGCCGCTTCACCGGCCGTCACACACCTGCTGGTACGCGGCTCGCTCGCGTCCGGCACCGCCGACCGCCTCTCGGACGTGGACTTCGTAGTCGGGATCCACGACCGCGACCTGCCCCCCTTCACCCAGTCCCTGGACGACCTGATGACGGTCGCGGGCGGAGCCCTGCTGCCCGGCTGGCGCGACACCATCGTCGCGGACCTGGGCGGCATCGGCTTCGTCTTCCTCGTTCAGCACGAGGGCAAGCTGCAGCAGGTCGACCTCTACCTCTGCCCGGCCTCGCAGATCAGCCTCCTGCGGCGGAAGGTCGCCGGGAAACTGCTGCTCGAACGTCCGCCGGCCGAGATCACCACCGCCCAGATCACGCAGGCCCGGACCCACATCACCGAGACGCTGTCCCGCCCGAGGTCGTGCACCGAGCTGCTGATCGAACATCTGGTGCTGGCGGTGCTGTTGCACAAGCGCATCCGGCGCGGGCAGCGGTTCGTCGCCTACGCCGAGTGGCACATGCTGCACACCGCGACGAAGGACCTGATCAAGGCCGCGCTCGCGCCGGCGTCGAGTTTCTGGGGCTGGTACCAGCTGCGGGAGGAGATCGCGATCACCCCGATCGGCCGGTCCTGCCTGGCCGAGCTGGACGCGGCCATCACCTGCCCGGCCGTCCCGACAACCGACGACGTGAACGCCGCCCTGGACCGGGTGATCCAGCTGACCCAGCGGGCCTGCCCGAACGCCCTCGACGGCCTCACGGACGCGATCACCGCCTACCGCACCTACCTGGAGCTGGCGTGAAGCGCCAGGGCCGCCGCCCCGTCCCGGCCACAGGCCGGGACGGGGCCCGCGGCCGGCAGACGACGGCAGTGTTCTTCGGCGGCGTCGTCCCCGCCTCGCCGGACGAGGAACGCCTGGCCGAAGAGGTCGGCATGGCCCTGGCCGGGGCCGGCTTCACCCTCCTGCACGGCGGCTACAACGGTCTGATGGAAGCCGCTGCCCGCGGAGCCGCCTCCAAGGGCGGTGCGGTCACCGCGGTCACCCTGGCGGACAAGCACGGGGAATGGGGCGCCTTCAACCCGTACGTCACCGCCGACGTCCGCCTGCCCGACATCGGCACCCGCCTCAACCACTACCTCGACCACGCGGACCTGGTGGTCGCGATGGGTGGCGGCGTCGGCACCCTGCACGAGCTGACGGCCGCGATCTACTACGCGGGCAACATCCGCCCCGTCCCCATTTGGATCACCGGCCCCACCGCGCTCGGGCTCCTGGCCTACCTCCGACGAGAGAAGTGGCTGTTCGAGACCGAGACCCGCCCCCTGGGCTTCCTCCGCCCCATCGCTTCGGCTGCCGCGTTCGCCGTGCAGCTTCACGACCTGATCCCGCTGGGGAAGGCAGAGGCATGACCACCAGTAGGACCTCCCTGCCGGCCCGGCTCGCCGCCACGGCGTGCGTCGTCGACGCCTTCGCGCTCGAGGACGGGCAGGTGCTGGACTCGTACTTCGACGAGTACCGCCTGGCCGCCGACCCGCAGTTGCTGCACGACGTCGCCGACGCCATGTCCGCTCTCGTTCCCGAAGGCGCCCAGGTACTGGCCGGCGTCGAGCTCGGCGGCGTCCCTCTGGTCGTCGCCTTGTCGGCGGCCACCGGTCTGCCGGCCGCGTTCCTACGGCGGACGCCAAAACGCTACGGCTCCAAGCAGCAGGTCGAAGGCGCCGCTGTCGTCGGACGGCGTGTCGTCCTGGTCGACGACGTGGTTCGCTCCGGCGGCCAGCTCCTGGCCATGGCCCGGATGCTGAGGGTCACCGGAGCGCACGTCGCCGACGCACTGTGCGTGCTTGAGCGCCCGCTGGGCGGACGGCTGCTCCTGAACGAGCACGGCGTCACCCTCGGTTCGCTTCTGGGCGAGAGCGACCTGACCACAAGTGCCGGGGCAGCCTCATGAAGCCGGCGGTGCTGTTCGACATGGACGGAGTGCTCCTGGACAGCAAGGCCGCGATGCTGGCCACGCTGGCAGGTGTCGCGACCGCCGCCCTTGGCCGCCGCATCACGATTGCCGACCTGCCGCCGGACGCAGTGACGACCCCGCGCGTCGAAGTGCTGGCCAGGCTCGGAGTCCCCAACCCGGACGAGCTCTGCGAGGTCTGGTGGAACCCGGCCCTGGCCACTGCCGCCGGTACCGCTCTGTTCCCCGGCGTCGTCGAGGGAATCACCGCGCTACGGGACGCCGGCGCCGCCACCGGCCTGGTCACCCTCCAGACCCGGGACCGGCTGCCCTGGCTGCTGCCACCAGACGTCCTCGCGCTGCTGGACACCGCCGTCTGCCAGGAGGACGCCGAACCCAAGCCCGCCCCTGACGGCATCCTGCTGGCCCTAGCCCGGCTGGGCTCCAGCCCGAAGGCGGCCCTGTTCGTCGGCGACACCCTCACCGACCACACTGCGGCCTTCGAAGCCGGTGTCGCCTTCGCGGGCGCCGGCTGGGGATACGCCGGTGCCCGTGCACTCACCGCCACCGGCGCCCGGGTCGTCCTGACCCACCCCTCGCAGATCGGCGCCACCCTGCTGGACCTGATCCCCGGCAGCCGGCCCCCACGACAAGTGACCATGACATCGCATTAAGCGATCTTGACGTCCGACCCGCTACAGTCGGTGGTGCAGCAGACCATGCCTTCTGTCATGGCGGTCTACTGCACCACCTGCATGATCAACGGATCTGGAGTCATGGTTTACACCGTGGGGGCGCGAGCTATCTGCGTCGAGCTGGAGAACTGAGAACCCTCTCAGTCCCTGTTCTCGGCCCGGCTCGGCGTGTGATCTTCCCCCACCTTTCATGACTCTCCCGTGAGGCCAAGCCGCCATGCGCTCGACGCAGATCCGCAAGACCTTCACCGACTTCTTCACCTCCCGCGGCCACCAGCTCGTCCCGTCCAGCCCGCTGGTCCCGGACGATCCCACCCTGTTGCTGGCCAACGCCGGGATGAACCAGTTCAAGCCGTACTTCCTCGGCGAGACCACCCCGCCCTTCCCGCGCGCCACCAGCATCCAGAAATGCGCGCGGACCTCGGACATCGACAACGTCGGCCGCACCAACCGGCACGCCACGTTCTTCGAGATGATGGGCAACTTCTCCTTCGGCGACTACTTCAAGGAAGACGCCATCGCCTTCGCCTGGGAACTCCTCACCCAGGGTTACGGGCTGGAGAAGGACAAGCTCTGGATCACCGTCTACGAGGACGACGACGAGGCCGAGCACATCTGGCGCCGCATCGGCGTCCCCGCCAGTCGCATCCAACGGCTCGGCATGGAGGACAACTACTGGTCCATGGGCGTCCCCGGACCCTGCGGGCCCTGCTCTGAGGTCAACTACGACCGCGGCCCCACCTTCGGCAAGGAAGGCGGCCCCGCCATCGACGGCGAACGCTACGTCGAGATCTGGAACCTGGTCTTCATGCAGTTCCAGCGCGGCGAGGGCGACAAGAAGGGCAACTTCCCCATCCTCGGCGAGCTCGCCCGCAAGGGCGTCGACACCGGCCTCGGCTTGGACCGGCTCGCCGCGATCCTTCAGGACGCGCAGAACGTCTGCACCACCGACCTGCTGTTGCCTACCATGCACACCGTCCAGGACCTCGCCGGCCACGCAATGCCCGACGAGGGCGAGGAGAAGGTGTCCTTCCAGGTCGTCACCGAGCACGCCCGCTCCATCGCCTTCCTCATCGCCGACGGCGTCCTGCCCGCGAAGGACGGCCGCGGCTACATCCTGCGGCGCCTGATGCGCCGAGCGATCCGCCACGCCCGCCGCCTCGGCATCGACGGCCCCGTCCTGCCCGCCACGACCGCCAGCGTCATCGGCAACCTCGGGACCGTCTGGCCCGAGTTGACGAGCCAGGCCGCACTGATCGAGCAGGTCGTCACCGCCGAGGAGGAGTCCTTCACCCGTACCCTCGCCCAGGGCACCCGCCTGCTGGACGCCGCGATCTCCCACACCCAGGGAAGTGGCTCGGCCGCCCTGCCCGGCGAGACCGCCTTCGAGCTCGCCGACGCCTACGGCTTTCCGCTCGAGCTGACCGTCGAGGCCGCCCGCGAGGCCGGCCTGACCGTCGACGAGGAGCGGTTCGCCGCGCTGCTGGACGAGCAGAAGAAGCGTGCGAAGGCTGGCGGCAAGGCCAAGACCGCCGAAGCCCTGCGCAAGATGGACACCTACCGCGAACTGGCTGCCAGCCTGCCGCGCACCGAGTTCCTCGGCTACGAGCACCTCACCGCCGAAGCCACCGTCACCGGCTTGATCTCCGGCGGCACCGTCGTCCCGGCCGCCGGAGCCGGCAGCGAGGTGGAACTGGTGCTGGACCGCTCACCTTTCTACGCCCAGGCCGGCGGGCAGATCGGCGACACCGGCACCCTGATCATGGCCGACGGCACCGTTCTGGAGATCACGGACACCCGCTACGGGCTGGAAGGCTTCCGCGTCCACGCCGCCCGCGTCCTAGAGGGTGAGCTCCGTACCGGCACGAGCGGCGAAGCGGTCGTGGATGCCGAACGCCGGGCCGGCCTCATGCGCTCGCACTCGGCCACCCACATTCTGCACGCCGTCGTCATGACCACCCTCGGCGATCACGCCCGCCAGCAAGGCTCCCTCGTCGAGCCCGACCGGCTCCGCTTCGACTTCGCCCACTTCGCCGCCCTCGCCCCCGAGCAGCTCACCGCCATCGAAGCGGCCGTCAACGGGCACGTCCTCGACGACCCGGAAGTGCGGGCCTGGCACGCCGACCGGGCCGAGGCCGAAGCCGCCGGGGCCATCGCGCTGTTCGGAGAGAAGTACGGCGAGCGCGTCCGCATCGTCGACATCGGCGACTTCTCCCGCGAGCTGTGCGGCGGCACCCACGTCGCCCACGGCTCCCAGGTCGGCACCTTCCGCCTGCTCTCCGAGTCCTCGATCGGCTCCAACCTCCGCCGCGTCGAAGCCCTCACCGGCCACGGCACCCTCCGCCACCTCGACACCGAACGGCGGCTGCTGAACGAGCTCGCCGGCCTGCTCGGCACCCGCCCCACCGAGGCCCCCGCGGCTCTGCGCAAGCGACTGGACGTTCTTGCCGCCGCCCAGGAGAAGCTGTCCCAGCTCCGGGCCGAAGAACTGCGGCACCAGGCCGGGCACCTCGCTGACCAGGCCCAGCCGACCGGTCATGGGCAGTTGGTCGTCCAGCGCGTCACCGGCGTCGTCCCGGAGGAACTCCGTGGTCTGGTCGCCGACACCCTCGCCCGGCTCGGCCAGAGCCCGGCCACCGTGATCCTGGGCACCGAACACGAGGGCAAGGCCCTCCTCGCCGCCGCGATCTCGCCGGACCTCCACCAGGCCGGCACCCACGCCAGCCAGCTCCTCGCCGAGGCCGCACACAGCGTCGGCGGCGGCTCCGGCGGCAGCGGCCCGCTGGCCAGCGCCGGAGGACGCCGCCCGCAGGCTCTCCCCCAGGCGCTGGACATCGCCGCCCAAGCAGCGACCCGCCTGCTCGACGACCAGTGAGCGCAGAGTGGTGGGGGACCTGCTGACAAGTCCCCCACCAACAACGCCATCCGCAACAGGTCCGAAAATCGTCCGCTACCGGGGTTCACGACTCTCGACAATGCCTCTCGCTCGACGTACCTCTGTGGTGGCGAGAGGCGATCGCCCTCCACGAGAATGCACGGCAGATCGTTCCCGCATCGAAGGATGCCCGCCCATGACCACCAGCCGCTGCGATCACTGCGACCTGATCATCGGAGCCGGCTGCGCGTGTTCGCCGCAACCGCCACAGCGCAAGATCGCCGCCCATCCCGACTGGGGGAACTGGGACCCGAACACCATCCTGATCTCGCCGACCCAGTACGCCCACATCCCCGGCTGCACGCATCTGTCCGAGAGCGAGATCAAAGCCCCGAGATGGGGCTGGACCACCGTTGCCACAGGCACGTGGTCAAGGATCTCCTCCAGCCAGCCCGTGCGAGCCACCGCGGGCAACACGGACCGCGTGGCAACCCGCCGCTGCCAGACGTGCAACGAATCCGCCTGACGCGCTCCGCCTATCCCGGCATCGGAGCGCCGTGCGGGCGGGTGGCTGTGATGCACAGCACACTGCACCCTCCGGGCGGCGCCTATCGGCGGTACCGCAGCGCCTGCGACTCGCAACCGCCCCTCGCTGTCGGCGGCGGCCGGTACCTTTGCAGTGAGTGTTGTGGTCCGCGTTTGACATCGCGGACCGATCGAGCTGTATGGGAGTGGTCGCGGGTGACGAGTGGGCGTCTGACCCTGTCGTGGGTCGGCAGGGACGAGGCCCTGCGGAACACGGCGGACGGCGGATACGAGTGGGTTTCGCGGCAAGACCCGCGGGTCACCGAAGTCCGGCTATTGCAGGAAACCGGAAAGGCCGGCGATGTCACCGGCACGGCAGCGGACAACCTCCTCATTCACGGCGACAGCTATGACGCCTTGCACGCCCTGATCCGTAATCCGGAGTACGCTGATCACTACCGCGGCAAGGTGAAGCTCGTCTACATCGATCCGCCGTTCAACACGGGCCAAGCTTTCCAGCACTACGACGACGCGCTCGAGCATTCTGTCTGGCTCACGATGATGCGTGACCGACTTTTGCTTATCCGTGACCTTCTTGCCCCTGGCGGATCGGTCTGGGTACATCTGGACGATGCTGAGATGGCGTACTGCCGCGTTCTCATGGACGAGGTCTTCGGACGTGGCAACTTCGTCGGGACTGTCGTCTGGCAGAAGATCCACGCTCGCAACAACTCGGCCCAGCATCTCTCCTCGGTGCATGACTACCTCCTCGTCTACGCCCGCTCCAAGGGCGATCTTGTGCTCAACAAGATCGATCGCACCGAGCTGAGCGATCAGGAGTTCTGGAATCCGGACAACGACCCTCGTGGCCCCTGGCGTAGGTCGGACCTCACGGCTTCCCACGCATACGAGGACGGCCGCTATGAGGTGGTCGGTCCACACGGTGATGTGTTTTCCCCGCGAGGCAACCGTTGGTGGTCGTGCTCAAGGGAAACATTCGACGCACTGCGTAAGGACAACCGGCTCTGGTGGGGGAAGACGGGGCGCACCTTCCCGTTCCGAAAGAGGTTCCAGTCGGAACTGGGTGGCCTCGTGCCTACCACCTTCTGGACGCACGACGAGGTCGGCGATAACCGTCAGGCGAAGGCCGAGGTGACCAAGCTCTTCGACCGGTCGCGGATCTTCTCGACCCCGAAGCCTGAGGCTCTCTTGAAGCGCGTGATCCAGATCGCCACTGACCCGGGCGACGTTGTCGTCGACGTGTTCGCCGGCTCGGGCACCACCGCTGCCGTAGCGCACAAGATGGAACGCCGTTGGGTGACTGCCGAGATCCTCGAAGAGACGGCTGAGACCTTCACCCGTCCCCGTTTGGAGAAGGTCGTCGCCGGCGATGACCCGGGGGGCATCACGAAGACCGTTGGATGGGAAGGCGGAGGCGGCTTCAGGATCCTCAAGGCATCGCCGTCCGCGTTCGAGATCGCCGATGGCCGAGTCTTCCTCGCGGATTGGGTCAAGGGCGAAGACTTTGCTGCCGTCGTCGCAGCCCAGTTGGGCTTCATGTACGACAGCGCGGACGGTGGACCGTTCTGCGGAACGAAGGGACGTGCTCGGCTGGCCGTTGTCGACGGCGTCGTGGACGAGGTCGTGGCCCGAGGCGTTATTGGGCATTTGGACGAGGGAGAACGAGCAGTGATCGTCGGCAGGGGCGTCACGCCCGAAGCTGAGAGTCTCGTTGCGGAGCTGAGCCGGGGGTCCAAGGTGCTTAAGGCGCCTCGCGACCTGGTGCGTCGCGGGAAGGCTGTGCGATGACCTGGATTGACTACGACGCCTCGCTCGTGGACGACATCGCGGCGAGGTTGGACCTTCGGGCACCCAATGCGTCGGCCGTTCGTGCGGTTGCCGAAGCCATCGCGGACGGGGACGGCCGCGAAGTGGTGTGCGACCTGGCGACCGGCGTCGGTAAGACGTACATCCTTGCCGGCCTGGTGGACTACCTGGCTGCGCAGGGAGTTCGGAATATCCTGGTCGTCACGCCCGGCACGACGATCCAAGACAAGACGGTCGCCAACTTCACTCCTGGGCATGCGAAGTTCGTGAACGGTAGTGACGCAGAGCCGCTGGTGATCACCTCGGAGAACTTCTCCCGAGGGCAGGTGGGTGACGCCCTGCACGACGACACGGTCACGAAGCTGTTCGTCTTCAACGTGCAGCAGTTGATCCGACCCAGCGACAAGACGTCCAGGCGGGTCCGGGCCCGAGACGAGTTCATCGGCACGGGTCTCTACCAGCACCTTCAGCAGGTAGAGGACCTCGTCGTCATTGCGGACGAGCACCACGTCTACAGCTCAAGAGCCAAGTCGTTCAACCAGGCCATCGAGGACCTGGGCGCGCGGGCAGTCGTCGGACTTACCGCAACACCTGCTCCAGGTGTCGAGCCGATCTTCCAGTACTCCCTCGCCGAGGCCATTGCCGACGGCTTCGTGAAGATCCCTGTGATCGTCTACCGCCCGGATGGCCGGAAGGACGAGAGCACGGTCCTCGCCGACGCTTGCCACCTGCTGCGGATAAAGGACGCCGCATGGACTGCCTGGGCAGAAGCACAGGGCAGGACCCCCGTGCACCCTGTGCTGTTCGTGGTATGCCGTGACATCCCTGACGCCGAGCGTGTCGCGAACAGGCTGACAGCCGACGACATGTTTCCCGACGAGGGACAGGTGCTCACCATCACCTCGCAGTCGAGCGACACCGCACTGCGGGCCCTGGCTGAGGTGGAAGAGGCCGACTCGCCGGTGCGCGTCGTGGTCTCGGTGAACAAGCTGAAGGAAGGCTGGGACGTCAAGAACATTGGGGTCATCGTCGGCCTGCGCGCTCTCGCGTCGGAGACCCTGACGGAACAGGTCCTCGGCCGAGGGCTGCGGTTGCCTTACGGGCGCCGGGTTGGTACCCCCATGGTGGACACGGTTGACCTCGTTGCCCACGAGTCCTACCGGCAGTTGCTGGCCAACAAGGACGCGCTGCTGCAACAGGTTTTGCCCGCTGATGGCGGTGACCTGGACAAGGACCGTCCGCAGCCGGCCCCTGTTGCGAACCAGCCGAGCAGCGGCGACGAGCAGCAGATCCTTACCTTTACGTCCCGTCCGCGTGTCATCGGTGACGACTTGGTGGACGGATCTCCGTTGCTGCATGTCGAGTCGTTTGACGCTGTCATGGCCCAAGGCAAGCGTGACACGAAGGCCGTCGCAACGCTTCGCGCCAAGGTCCCCGGTGCGCCGACGATCCGCTTCCCCAGGCGTGAGCGGGAGATTCTTCCTGTTCGTTTCTCCTTCAGCTACATCGACAACACGGCCGCGCGGTCTGAGGGCGCCGCGTACAAGCATGAGTTCAAGGTCCCGTTGGTGCGGCAGGCGGTCGACGCCCAGCGTGGCATGGACAGCAAGGTGGACACGTTCGTGACGGCAGCCGAATCGGTTGACGCCACCCAGAAGTTCATTTCAATCTCCGAGCTCCGCAACGATCTCTTTGGGCGGATCTGGAACAGCGGTTACGTGGAGGAGACGCTTGCCGAATCCCGAGCGGCCGAACGCGTTGTCCGCGAGTTCCTGGCGGGAGCCGGCGTCACTGCGGAAGACCAGGAGCACGAGTGGGGTGAACTGCGTGCCGCCCAGGCAGCCACCGCCCTCGGTAAGTTGGTCAAGACTGCCTACGACACCCGTAAGCTCCAGCCCTCTTACGCCTTCCGACCGGTAGACGTCCCGACTGTGCCCCCGCCGCCCATGCCCTCGAACGTCGTCAGTAAGTGGGCGGATTTCCGTAAGGACCTTTGGTACGAGGGCTGGGAGCACTCGGTCGAACCGGTTGCCTCCTTCGACGCCGGCAGCACCGAGTACGCCCTGGCGCACCTGTTCGACGCGAGCCCCAGCGTCCAGTGGTGGCTGCGCAACTACGACCCGGGCCCCATCTGGATCGAGCGGGACAACGGGAAGAAGTACTATCCGGACTTCATCGTCCTCGACGCCGAGGGAACGTACTGGGTCGTGGAGGGCAAGGCCAACGACCGAGCGAATGATCCCGAGGTGCTGGAGAAGCGGCGAGCCGCTGAGGATTGGGCGCGTTTCGTCCGGGACTATGGCGAGTTCGGCACGTGGCGGTACGTCTTCGCGACCGAGAAGATCATCAAGGATGCCAAGGGGTCGTGGGAGTCCCTGATTGCACTTGCCAAGCCGGAATGATCAACCGTGTTGCGGCGATCAAGGTCAGGCACCTCCGGTTTGGGGAAGCGGAATTCTGCGACCCCATCCGGCACCATCCAGGATGATCTTATGGGGGCCGTCGTAACGCGCATATCTCGGGTTCGAATTCCGGCGGCTACTCCGAAAGATGCCAGGTCGCGCAGTCCGTGACTTGGCCCTTTCTCTACTCCTTCGCCCTGTCCGAGGGCCGGGTCTACGACCTGTTCGCTGGCCTCCACACCGCGCTCGGTGACAGCGAGGTGAGCAAGCGCTGGACTGCCACGAAGACCGGGCTTCTCGCCCTCGCCTCCTGACGCCGCTCGCCCCTGCCTGCACTCCCGGAAGGGCTGGAGGGAAGGCCGACAGTGCCGGAGGTGAGCGAGCGGCGGGCCACCAGGTGGGTGGCCCGCGGTGGAAGCGGACAACAGCTCGCAGATGCGGTCAGCAGAGGCAACTGGGTGCCGCCAGTTGGCGTCGGCCAGTTCCACGACGGCAGATCGCTCGGAGCCGGAAACAGAACGGTGGAGACATGCTGTCCTCGCCTTAACTTCGTCGTCAGGTCCACAACGCACGCCTGCCCGCCACCCCGCAGGTCACCGGCCTCACGCAGGACGAGCTACGGCAGCTGGCCTCCGAGACCCTCGCCCAGTTGCCCGCCGCTCCCTCGATCGTGGTTCTGGCCCTGGAGCACTCCGGCAAGGCCCTGCTCGTCGCGTCCGTCTCGCCTCATCTGCTCAGCCGCGGCGTCCAAGCCGCACAGGTCATCACCCGCGCCGCGCGGACGGTCGACGGAGGAGGCGGCGGCACAGAGCCCTCGCAAGCGCAGGCGGACGCCGCCCCGAACACCTCAACCAGGCCCTCACTACCCTGTCGAGGACGCCAGCGCCCTGCTCGGTGGCCGATAACGTCAGGCGATGCCGACCCGCTCAGCCCCTACTGGCAAGCCGGCGATCCCCGATAGAGACACGAGGAGGGAACGTGGATCATCTCTTTGCCGTTGCAGGTCAGCTGGCAACACCGATTTCACCGACCGGGCTGGCCACGGAAGGGCTCCTGGAACGGCAGCACCTACAGGAGTGGGTGATCGACAACCCTCATGTCCTTGGTGAGTCGGTACTCGTGATCACCGCGGAGTTCGACCGGTGGGCCGACACGGAGGGAGTGCCGGCACGGGACCGTCTGGACGTCCTGGGGCTCGACGCCACCGGTCGCCTCGTGGTGGTTGAGCTGAAGCGGGGAACGGCCGACCGGGACGTACATCTCCAGTCGATCACCTACGCTGCCTTGGTGTCCCGGTTTGACCTTGACACCTTGGCGCAGGCGCACCGCGACTTCCTGGCGGGCAGGGGGCAGGCCGTCGAACTCGAAATGTGCAGGCAACGCCTCCTCGACCATGTGGACGGGGACTGGAGTCCGGAGCTGCTCCAGCGTCCCCGGCAGGTGATCATCGCCGCTGACTTCCCCAAGCAAGTGACCCACACCGTTGTGTGGTTGTCGGAGATGAACCTCGACATCGACCTGGTTCAGGTGGGCCTGTGGAAGGTGGAAGGCCACCTCGTCGTGGGCTTCACCAAGATCTATCCGACGCCGGAAGTGGAGGAGTTCACACTCGCTCCGGCCCGGGTCGAGGCCAAGGTCGCTGCCCAGAAGCTGGAGGAGCGCTCCCGGGCCCGCAAGGCCGCGCACGTCCTGGTCGCCGCTGGCCTTCTGCCGGATGGGACCCGACTGCGGCTGACGCCGAGGCACGGCGCGCCGCAGTCCATTCGCGAGGCCATCCTTGCCTGGGCAGGTGAGGATGCGCGTCGCGCAACGGCCGTCTGGAACAACAACACCGCCAAACCGCTGACCTGGGGCGCCGACGGCAAGCCGTACACGCCGACCGGGCTGGCCAACCACATCTTCAAGAGTGTTACCGGCCGTACACCCGACGGGATACGGGGCACGACCTGGTGGGACGTCGACACCGCTGACACCCCAAGCACAGTTGATCCCGTGGAATGGGAAGCGTTGGCAGGCGCCAGCCTCGCGGACCTGGCCAAGCAGTTCAGCGGAGCCCGCAAGGACTGGACGAGTCTCCACACCCTGCTTAGCGCCATCCCGTCCGGGCGGTGGACCACCTACGGCGACGTAGCGTCTGTCATAGGCAGTCACGCCGTGCCGGTCGGCACCCATCTGGCCACTTGCGGGCAGTGCCCCAACGCGTGGCGAGTCCTCACCGCCGCTGGGCGCGTCAGCAAGGGCTTCCAGTGGACCGACCAGAGGCGCACGGACACACCCGCGGATATCCTCGCGGCCGAAGGGATCCAATTCAACGGCGGAGTCGCCGCTTCGGAAGCCCGCCTGCCGCTGCAGACACTTCAGCGTCTGCTCGACGGCTGACTGTGGCGCTTCCTCCGAGACGGAACAGCGCCGGAGAGGGGCCACCGCCCGGCTGGCAGCCTCAGACAGGGACTCTTGATACGAGGGGGACATGAACCAGTTCGAACTGCGCCGCGTGGAGCAGCAGCTCCGCGAAGCACTGCGAGACACCGCGCTGAGTTGGGTGCTCGATGACGTCGACGCGGCAATCGCCGCTGGAGTGCCTGAGGAGAAGATCCTCCGACGCCGTGCTCAGCGCCGCGGTGACGACACATATGCCGCTAGCCCGATCTCGGTGGCGGCCCGATACGAGGTCGTGGACCGCAGCGAACTTGGCCACGTCGAGTTCGAGGCATCGCGCAAGCGAGGGACGCTGGTCATCGCCACGCGAGCCATGACTGACGAAGAACGTGTCCAGCTCCTCCTGGATGCCGTGAGGCGAGTGCTCGTCGAGCTGCCCGAGATAGAGCTGGAGTCGCTGAAGACACTCCGAGCCGAGTCCGAGGGCGACGCCGGCAGCCGGAGCATCGCCGAGGCAGTCGTATTCGAACCAGACGAAAGCGCTCGATCGCGCCGTAGCCGAACGGAGTTCCGGGCTGATCGGATGCCTGCACAGCGGCGTGCGCGCGTTAGCCAGCTGCTGGCCGATGTGGCGAGGGATGTGCGCAGTTGAATACTGTCGATCACCTGGTCAGCGAGATCAAAAGCCTTCTTGCTGCAGGGGCCGTCTCGTACGACTCCGCTTCAAAACCGAACGACGTCTACGAGGGCTTCATCTTCTCGTTGATCGTCGCCACTGCGAGTCGGCATGGCGCAACTGTCACCTACGAAGATGTCTACGGGGCGAAGGCCAGCAGTCTGGTCTTCCGGACAGGACCTGGTCACCTGTATAGCGACAGCCAGCCTTTTACCCATGCCGTAATCGAATTCGACGGTGCTCCTGCCCTTGAAGTCCACCTCGGTGTGTACGTGACCGGTGCGTCGGGCGTTCTGCATGAGTGCGACGTGCTGGTCCTGCCGGCCGAGGAAGCCGCCTTGAGCCGGGCACAGGGCATCGCACCACGAGGGAGTCAGTGCGTCCTCATCGTTGAGTGCAAGTACTACACCTCCAACCTCGGCATCGGTCTCGCGCGGAACTTCGAGGGACTGCGCGCCGATATCCGCACCCAGAACGAGCTCTTCGTCTCCAACACCAGATCATCGAGCATCGTGCGGTACCTCGATGCCCGAAAGAGGGGATTCGAGCCCGATGTGGTCCCCAACTCACCACAGGCGGGCTACCTCCAGGCGGAAGTCAGGAAGACCTTCAAGAGCTACCTGAGCAAACACACACCCTCAACGGTGATCTGACACCGCTGGCCAAACGCCGCAGCGACAAGAACTCTGCACGAGTGGGCAGTGTCACACCGGACACCCGGCGACCGGGCCGACCCCACGTCGTGCAAATTCGCCTACGCAAGGCGGTGCGGAAGTGCGCCTGCCTTGCCACCGCACCGCCGCTTGGGAGAATTCCGGGAGATGATCTTCCCCCAGAGGCACCGCGACACCACCCGAGACCAACCGCCACCAACGCCTTGACCTGCACGGATACCTTCCACAACAGGCGGCAGGCATGATCGAACCTCATTCGGGACGAAGAGGTCGTGGGTTCAAATCCCGCCACCCCGACAGCCGAAACAGCACTTCAGGCCCGGTTTCCGTTTCAACGGAGACCGGGCCTGAAGTGTTTTTGGGCGCCTGGAGGGCCGGCGGGGAGTGAGCGGGGACCGATCAAGGACGTCGGCTCTCCCGCCAAGCCGAGCCGCTACCGGCCAGCCCTCAGCAGCCCATCGAGAACCCCGGCAGGTGATCTGGGCCACCTTACGGCTCGCACGTCCAACGCCTCCTTCGCGTAGGCACGTCAGGCACCAGCGGTGGCTCAGCCCTCGGGGAGCAGCTCGGGCATCCCATCCACCAGTACGACGACCCCGACCACCTCTCCGGCCTCCGAACGGCCGACCCAGACGGGATGGGTGCCGTCCCCCGTCGTCGCGAAGGCCGCCAGCTCGGCGCCGGAGGCCTGGTCCCGGGTACGCAGCAGGTACGTGGAGTCGGTGATGTCCTCGTACGCGTCCGGGTCTCCCTGGACCAGCCCTCTTTCGAAGAGCGTGAGGAGCGGCTCCCAGGCACCGGCGTCAGCGAAGCACCCCGTGGCACCGTCGGTGTCGAAGCCGAAGATCCCGTTCTCCCGGAGCAGGCGGGGGTCGTCGCCGGGCCGGCGGGCCATCTCCCAGGTCGCAGCGGGAGCGTCGCTGACGAGCACGCGGACGGCCGTGGTGTCCGTGCGTGTGACTTCGCTCTGCTCCCACTCGCAGTGGTAGGTGTGGCGGGCCTGCGCCTCCTCCAGTACGTACTCCCCCGGCGGGACGGGGACCGTGATGTGCGGCCCGTCGCCGTTGTCGCTGTCCGGACCGGATACGGCCAGCAGTCCACTGGGCACACGCAGGGTTCCGATCCGGCGGGGCTCCACGACCGTCATCTCGGGGTGATGTCCGTCGCTCACGCGCGCCCCGGGCCGGAACAGCTCACCGATCGGTCCGGGCTGCGCGGGACGGGGCGGACGCCAGCAGGTGGCGGGCGCGAGACCGGTACCGCCGTCGGCTACCACGGCCGCCTCGGTGATCTCGAACACCGGCGGCTCCGTCAGCCCGTGGAACCGGGCCGAGAACAGCGGCCATTCCCCGAAGACGGGCCGGTCCGTCCAGCGGTCGTGGCGAACCCCAGGCACGGTGACGCGGGAGCCCCCGCGCTTGCCCTGGGGCTCCTCCGTGCGCCGGCCCCTCCCGTCCGGGAAGAGCTCCACGGTGACACGCGGGCACGCCTCGTCGAATTCCGCCATCTCCGGGCCGGTGTAGTGCCAGCCGACGGTGCAGCGGTGCAGTAGCCGCGCCGGGTCGTCCAGCAACCGCATGTCGAGGTGGTGGGTAGCGCGGCCCTGGGCGTCGTAGACCCACAGCCCGACATGGTGGTCCCGCCAGGAAACGAGCCGGACCTCCAGAGGAGACTCCCGGCCCGCCATCCGGTAGACCACGACGTACGGAAGCCCGGCGGCATCCCGCTCACGGGCCTCCTCGACGGATATCGGCCACCAGGGCGCGCGTCTCCAGGTCCCACGCCCGCGCGTACCCCACCTCGACCACCATTGCCGCTCCCCGCTCGTGTACGTGCCGAGCTGGAACATAGCCGCTGCCTCTGACAACGGCCTTATCGGGCTGAAGACGTGTCGGAGCGGGGGCCGCGGTCTGAAACTCACCTGCTGTTCCGGTCCTGCGCCGCCATGACCTCATCGCCGTGCTCGAAGGCCCAGGCACCGAACGCGTCGATCGGGCCGAGCAATGTCCTGCCCAGAGCGGTGAGTTCGTACTCGACACGGGGCGGAGCCTCGGCAAAGGCGTGTCGTTCCACCAGACCGTTGAACTCCAGCCGCCGCAGCGTCTCGGTCAAAACCTTGGGACTGATGCCGCCGATGCGCTCGCGGAGCTCGCCTGGGCGCATGGGACCGTCCCGCAGCACCCAGAGCAGTACGGCGTTCCAGGTGTTGGAGAGAAGGTCGAAGGCGAGGCGGGCTCGGCAATCGGCGAGGTAGGCGTCGGTCGTCACGTACCGAATGGTGCCTGACGGGTTTCCTACTGTCGTCACAGAAGCGGTTGAAGCAAGCGCCGAGAGGGTGGAGCGATGAAGATCGGTGTGCTGGGGACGGGGAACATGGCGGATGCGCTGGCCACGCACTGGGTGCGGGCCGGGCATGAGGTGTTCGTCGGAGGCCGCGACGAACGGAAGGCCCAACGGCTCGCGACACGCATCCGGGGCGGTGCGGGGCACGGGAGTCTGCACGCGGCGGCGCGCTTCGGCGAGGTGGTGCTGGCCGCGCTGCCGTACGGCGCGGGGGCGGACGTCGTCAAGGAGCTCCACGCGGCGCTGAGCGGGAAGGCCTTGCTCGACTGTGCCAATCCGGTCGGGCCCGGCTTCCGGCTGCTGACGGAAGGCGGCCCCTCGGCGGCGGCCCGGCTTTCCGCGGCGGCACCGGATGCGCGGGTCGTCAAGGCGTTCAACCTCTGCCACGAGGACGTGTGGCGGATGACCCCGCCGGTCTTCGACGGTCAGCCTCTCGCCGTTCCGGTCTGCGGGGACGACGAGGCCGCGCTCACAAAGGTGTACGAGCTGGTGCGGGATGTGGGCTGCGAGCCGGTGGCCGCAGGCGGGCTGGAACGCGCCGGACTGCTGGAGGCGACCGCCGCGCTGTTCATCGGGCTGTGGGTGGCGGAGCAGGTGGACGTACGGGCGATCGCGCCGCCGTTGGCATATGCGACGGGCCCAAGCGCCGACAGTGTGTGAGACGTACCGGGCATTGCGTCAGGAGTTCCGAGAAGCACCGGCGCCTCTGTTCATCAGGCGCGCTCGGATTCCCCTCCGCCTTGGGGCGATCGTCGTCTGTCCTGGTCCGGTGCCGGGCACCCTGACGGTCTCGTGCGCCCAGCACCGTCACCACGTTGACGAGCCGCCCCGCCTCCCCCTCACCCCCGCCTCCACCCCCCTTCGATCTCCTCCAGAGACCGCCCCGCCGTCTCCGGCACGCTTTTCGCGACGTACCACGCGCCCGTCGCCGAGAGGGCCGCGAAGAGGGGGAAGACCGAGTTGCCCAGGGCGTCCAGGGTGTCCGGGAAGGTCAGGGAGAAGAGGAAGTTGGCGAGGTACTGCGTGAAGGTCACCACGCCCATGCCGAGCGCTCGGGCGCGCAGGGGCAGGGCTTCGGGGCAGTAGAGCCAGAAGACCGGGCCCAGGCCGAAACCGAAGGCGAAGGTGTAGAGGAAGACACACGCCACGGCGAGCATGGTGGCGCTCGGGAAGAGGGCGAGCACGACCATGGGTGGCGCCTGCGCCGCCAGGGAGAGGGTCAACAAGCGGACGCGGCCGACGCGTTCGATGAAGGGCAGCGCGAGAGCGGTCGACAGGACGAGCGCGGCGCCGACGCCGTAGTTCGCCAGCGTGCCGGCCTCGGCTTCGCCGCCCCCGGCGGCGTGGCGGAAGATGACCGGCGCATAGTACACCACCGCGTTGATCCCGGTGAAGACCTGGAAGAAGGTCAGCGTCAGGATGATGCGGAGGGCGGGGCGGTAGGTGGTCAGCAACTCACGTGGGCCCGCGCGCTGTTCGGCCAGCGAGGCGCGGATCTCGGCCACTTCGGCGTCGGCGGCGTCGCCGCTGGGGCGCAGTCGGCGCAGCACGCGCCGGGCCTCGGTCTCGCGGCCGCGCGTCATCAGCCAGCGCGGTCCGGCGGGGCTCACCACCATGCCGGCCAGGAAGACGAGGGCGGGCAGCGCGCCGAGCCCCAGCATCCAGCGCCAGGCGCCGGACGCCGAGAGCACGTCGTCGACGGAGTAGGCGAGCAGGATGCCGATGTTGACGGCGAGCTGGTAGAGGGCGGTGATCCGGCCGCGCAGCTGCTTCGGTGCGAGTTCGCTGAGGTGGATCAGGCCGAACATGTTCGCCAGGCCGACGGCGAAGCCGAGTACGAACCGGGAGGCCATCAGCGTGGCGGCGTCCGGCGCGAGGCCGCAGCCGGCTGAGCCGGCGAGGAAGACGACACCGGCCACGATCAGCAGCTGCCGTCTGTCCCAGCGCCGCGCGGCCAGCGCGCCGCCGACGATTGCCGGCAGC
Source organism: Streptomyces sp. NPDC001407 (assembly GCF_042895325.1). Classification (NCBI taxonomy): domain Bacteria; kingdom Bacillati; phylum Actinomycetota; class Actinomycetes; order Kitasatosporales; family Streptomycetaceae; genus Streptomyces; species Streptomyces sp. NPDC001407. The sequence goes on along the minus strand of NZ_JBIAWF010000013.1, from coordinate 76,451 downwards.
GCGCCGAGCAGGATCAGGCTGGTGACCAGGCCCTGCTCGGTGGAGCTGAGCCCGAAGCGCGCGGCGAGAGGGTCCAGCGCGCCGGAGATCGCCCCGGAGTCGTAGCCGTAGAGCATCCCGGACAGTGCCCCGAGCGCGGCCACCAGGTGCACCCGCCTCGGCATCGCGCCGCCCCGCCCGGCCTCCCGGGCCACCGCTCCCTCACCGAGCCTGATCCGTGCCACGGGACCTCCTCGGTCTCATGGGGACGCGTCCATGGGGCCATTGGGGCAGATCCGGCGGGAATTTCCCAGACGGCGTCAGGTTCCGGCAGCCGGCCCGCCCCGGTGGCTCACCCGCTCCCGTCCAGGTACGGACCACCGGTAACCCGGGGGACTACTGCGAAGGAACTACTCACCTCCCACCCCAGGGTGAGGCCCCCGGCACGGCCCGCGCGAAAGGATTCGAACGTAAGTCGCCGCGGGCCCGGCGGGCAATCGCCGGGGCCGAAAAGGAAGGACGAAGGTCGTTGGCTGTGGACAGCGGGAGAACGGAAGGGGCGGTGAATTCCATGAACGTCATGAAAAACGGGGGATGTTCAAGGGATGCACAAGCCGACACCGTTGTGGTGATCCGCGAGCTGTCCAAGGAGTACGACGGCAAGAGAGTGGTCAGCGACGTCACCCTGGAGATCCACCGGGGTGAGATATTCGGCTTGCTGGGACCGAACGGTGCCGGCAAGACGACGACGCTGGAATGCCTGACGGGCCTTCGCCGCCCGACGTCCGGATCGGTCGAGGTGCTCGGCCAGGATCCGGCGCAGGGGGCGGAGGAACTGCGCCGGCTGGTCTCGGTGCAGCCTCAGGAAGCCAATCTCTTCCCGCAGTTGACCGTGCGGGAGACCGTCGAACTCTGGGCCTCTTTCTATCCTTCCCCCGACGACATCGACGGTGTGCTTGAGCGCGTCGGCCTGACGGAATCAGCCTTCCGCCGGGTCAAGGCGCTGTCCGGGGGACAAGCACGCCGGCTCCTGCTCGCCGTCGCGGTCGTCGGCCGTCCCGACGTCCTCGTGCTGGACGAGCCGGCGGCGGGGCTCGACCCGCAGGCCAAGGAGCTGTTGTGGGCGGTGGTGCGGCAGCACCGGCGTAACGGGGGGACGGTGCTGCTCACCACCCACGACATGAACGAGGCGACCGAGCTGTGCGACCGCGTGGCCGTGCTCGTGGACGGCCGGGTGGCCGCCTGTGACACACCGGCGCGGCTCGTTTCGGAGCTGACGACCACGAGCGCGGTCACCTTCACCACCGACGCCGGGACCGACCTCGACGAGATCCGCGCCGTACCCGGTGTGACCTCGCTGGAGGCGCGTCCCGACGGGGCCGGGAAAGTGGCCGTCCGGGTCCGGACGACCGAGAGCGACGAGACCTTGCGGCGCATCGCCGCGGAGCCGAAGTGGGCGGCGTCGGAACTGGCGATCACCCGGGGCGGCATGGACGAGGTGTTCCGCACGCTCGCCACGAAAAGCCGGCAGGCCGAGGAGAAGAGCGAATGATTCCCACACTCACTCCCGCCTTCAAGCAATTGGTCAAGGCCAACAGCCGGGAGCTCTTCCGGGACGGCAAGACCATCTTCTTCGTCCTGCTCTTCCCGCTGCTCTTCGTCGCCATGTTCATCGGTATCGGCATGCTCAATACGGGCGGCTCGTACAAGATGGCCGTGACGCCGGCGAAGAACCAGCAGGAAATCGTCCGTGAGCTGTCGCACTCCACCGGGTTCAAGGCCGAGCCGTGGCACAGGAAAAGCCTTCCGGAGAACGGTGACCTCGCCGGTTACGACGCGATCGTCTATCCCTCGGGATCGTCGGACGGCCATGCGCTCGTGGTCGTCGACTCCTCCAAGTTCGGTGCGCTGAAAGGCATCCGGTCGGCGCTGGGGCACAGCGGGATCTCCGCCTCGAAGGTGGATTTCCGGACCCCGGACGGCGGAAAGCCCTTCGACCCGATCAAGATTTCCCTGCCGACCGCGCTGCTGATGGCGCTGATGTCGATGGCCTTCTTCGGCACGGCGACCCCGCTGATCGCGCTGCGGGCCCGCGGCACCCTGCGGCTGCTGGGCACCACGCCGCTGCGCAGGCGGACCTTCGTGCTGGCCCAGGCGCCGGTGCGGCTGGCTCTGGTCGCGGTGCAGCTGGTGGTGCTGGGGGCGATCGCGATCGGGCTCGGCTTCCTGTCGGCGGTGGACGCCGTAAGGGTGCTCGGCACGGGTCTCCTCGGCGCGGCGATGCTCTTCGCCTTCGGGTATCTGGTGGCCGCCCGCATGCGCAACGCCGAGGTGGCCAACGGTCTGCTGGCCGTGCTGATGCCGCTGGTCCTCTTCGCCAGCGGGCTTTTCCTCCCCCTGGACCTCCTGCCCTCCGTGGTGCGGGACGCCTCCAAGGCGCTGCCGACCACCTATCTGGTGGATGCGCTGACCCATGACTTGACCGGTGCCCCTTCCACGTACGGCCTCACCCTCGACTGGCTGGTCCTGGTGGCCGGGGCGGTGCTCTTCGGCGGGCTCGCCGCCCGTCTCTTCAGCTGGGACCAGGGAGAAGAACGATGACCACATCCTCGCTACAGTCCGGCCTGGGCCGGCTCACCGACCTGGACGCCCTGGTGGGGCCCTACGGTCTGGTCAACCGCACACAGCGGCTGCCCAACCACCCGGGTGACGCCCGCTTCCCGATCTTCACCGCCTCGCTCGGCGACATCGCCCACGTGTCGGAGAACGTCGCCGTCTCGGTACGGGGACAGGGCGCGCGCGGTGACATGGACGGCGCGGGCGGCGCACCGGCCCCCGAGCGGGCCGCCCGGCTGAGCGTGGCCGAGGCGCTGGAGCGCTACTCCACCTGCGTCGAGCAGCCCGAGTGGACCATCTGGGCCACCGCCGAGGAGCTCGGTGAAGAGGCCCTGGACCTGCGGAAGTTCCCGCGCTGTTCGCCGACGGAGCTCGCGCACCCCAAGGCGCTGACCGTCGACATCGACACCAGGGCGCCGATGCGCTGGGTGCGGGGCTGGTCGCTCACGCGGCGCGTACCGAAGTGGGTGCCCGCGGTCCAGACGTGGATGCACATCTCACCGCTCTCCGCGGGCGAACGCGCCTGGAACCCCATCTCCACCGGCTGCGCCACGCACACGGACCTCGGCCAGGCACTCGTCAACGCGCTGTGCGAGGTGGTGGAGCGGGACGCGATCGCGCTGACCTGGTACCAGAAACTCGCCCTGCCGCGCATCGAGTTCGACCAGGTGCCGGACGCGCTGGCGCCGTTCCTGGAGAAGTCCCGCAGGAGCCTGGTCGACACGGTCTTCTTCGACGCCACCACCGACCTGGGCATCCCGACGGTCTACTCGATCGACCTGTCCCCGGACAACGAGGTGCTGGGGCAGATGGTGATGTGCAACACCAGCCTCGACCCCGCCGATTCGGTCGCGAAGATCGTCCGGGAGTCCGCGTCCTCCCGCATCGCCATGCAGGCGCAGCGGGAGATGCCGGAGTCCGTCGACGACTTCCAGCACGTCTTCCACGGGGCGTCGTACATGGGCCGGCCGGACCGGCGGTCCGACTTCGACTTCCTCCTGGACAGCCCGGCGCGCCGGGCCTTCAGCGAGATGCCGACCATGACCACCGGGGAGAGCGGACGCGACCTCGCGCTGCTCGTCGACCTGCTCGACCGCGCGGGCTACGAGGCGGTCGCCGTGGAGTGCACGACGGACGAGGCGCGCGACGTCGGCTTCCGCGTGGTGCGGGTGCTCGTACCCGAGCTGATGCCGCTCGCCTTCACCCACCGGGCCCGCTATCTGGCCCACCCGCGGCTCTACGACGCGCCGCGCCGGATGGGCTACCCGGTGCGCCAGGAGGCGGAGATCAACCCGCTGCCGCAGCCGTTCGCCTGAGCACGGCCGCCAAGACCTGACACGTTTCGGAGAAATGGACATCCATGACCAAGGTGCATGTGCTCGCAGTCGGTGACTTCGGTGTCGCCGTCGCGGAGCGGCTCCGCCGGGAACACGACGGCGTCGTGGTCACCACGGACCGGGACGGCCATCAGCGGTTCCCCGCCGGCTGGCCGCGCGCGGACGTCCGCGTCCTGGTCTCCTGGCGCGAGGTCCCGCACCTGGCGGACGTGCTCGACGCCCGGTCGGCCGACTGGCGGACCCCGTGGTTCCCCATCGTGGCCGAGCACCCGCGGCTGCGGATCGGCCCGCTGGTCGTGCCGGGCGCCGGTGCCTGCTACCGCTGCTTCGGCAAGCGCCGCAAGCAGCACGAGCGGGACAGCGCGATCACCGCCGCCCTGCACGCGCACTACGACGCCGAGCCGGCCGCCGGGCCGGAGGGCTTCCTCCCGCAGCACGTGGCGCTGGCCGCGGGCTCGGCGCTCGACCTGCTGCACCGCCTGGAGGACGACGGCGGACGGCGGGACGCGGGGACCGTACGCCACTGGCACCTGCTGGAACAGCTCATCACCAGCGCGCGGGTCGTCGGCGTCCACCACTGTGACCGCTGCCGGACCCGCGCGGGGGCGGGCCCGGAGGGTTCCAGCTGGCAGGACCTGGCCGACGACCTGGCGCCGTGGCTGCCCGCCACGGAGCCGTCCGCGCCGGGCGCGGCCACCGAGGTGGCCGCGCCCTCGATCCCCGCCCGTCAGTGAGGTAATGGCATGGCCAACAGCAAACTCATCTCAGCCCAGGACATGCGCCGCGCCGTCGCGACGGATCCGCAGTTCACCGCGCCGGTCCGGCCCGCGCTCTGCCGGGGCCTGGTGCTGCTCCCCATCGAGGGCGGGCTGCTCGTCGAGGGCTCCCCCAGCCGCCAGATCCTGCGGGGCACGGCCACCCGGGACCTCATACCCAAGCTGCTGCCGCTCCTGGACGGCACCCGCGACCAGACGGAGATCGCCGAGGCCGCCGGGGTGCCGGTGGAGCACGTGGCCCAGGTCGTCGCGCTGCTGTACACCTGCGGGCTGCTGGAGGAGGGCGACCTCTCCGGCACCCACCCGGCCGACGGCGCCGAGGCGGGGAGCGGCGCGGCGCACGCCGCCCGCTACTGGTCGCGCAGCCTCGACTCCACGCGCGTCAACCGCAACACCGCCGAGGTGCTGGACCGGCTGCGCGAGACGCGCGTGGTGATCACCGGTGACGCCGACTTCGGCGCCGAGGTGGCCGAACTGCTGGTCGCTGCGGGCATGGAACGGGCGGCGCGGGTGGACGCCTCGCTGCTCCCGCCGGACGACGCCGATCTGGTGATCGCGCTCACCGAGGACTCGTCGACGAGCCTGCACGGCATCGCCGCCTGGTGCGCGGAGCATGACGTTCCGCTGATCCCGGCCCGGTTGACCGACGGGATGCTCGACGTGGGCCCGTACATCGACACGAAGTTCACCGTCTCGTTCGCGGACGCGGAGCGGCAGCGGGTCACGGCACCGGCTCCGGCCGAGCGGTCCTACGTGCCGGCCGTCGCGGTCCGGCGCGCCCTCGCCGCTTCCCTCGTCGCCAACCAGGTGACCACGGTCGTCGGCAGGGTGGGCTCCGCGCCGGTGCTGCGCGGGCTGCTGCGGGCCGATCTGGCCGAGTGGACCCAGACCGTCCATGTCGTCGCCCAGGTGCCGGACGTCACGGACGCGCGATCGACACTGACCGAGGCGGGCGTGCCGCTCGCCCTGGCCTTCGAGGCGTCGGTCGGCTTCCCGCCGCGCAAACTGCTCAACCCGCGTGACCACCAGGCGCATTACAAGCCGGGCAACATCGCGCTCCAGCACGACAGCAAGCGCTGGCCGAGCGCGCGCACGCTGGAGCTGCCCCGCGAAGGCGCCTTCCCGTACACGCCGTTGGGCCTGGACGCCCCGGAACCGGCGGCGGGCGTCGACCTCGCGCGGCTGTCGTCGGTGCTGCTGCGGGGTGCCGGGCTGCGCGACGAGACGGAGCCCACCCGCCAGGTGCAGCGGTGGAACCCCACCGGCGGCAACCTCGGTTCGGTGCAACTGCACGTCGTCACCCAGGGCGTGGCCGGGCTGGAGGACGGCACGTGGGGCTATCTCACGCACTCCCACCGCCTGGCCCGCCTCTCGGCCGCCACGGACGCGGGAACGGGCCACACGGGGCAGCCCGTGGCCGTCGTGCTCACCGGGGCGCTGGCCCGGGTCGCCTCCAAGTACTCGGGGTTCGCCTGGCGCGTCGTCCACCTCGATGCGGGCGTGGCCGTCGCGCAGATGAGCCACGTGGCCCGCTCCCTGGGCCTCGACGCGCGGCCCCTCGACCGCTGGGACGACCTCCACCTGGCCGACCTGCTCGACCTCGACCTCGACGCCGAACCCGTCACCGGTGTCCTGCTGCTGCGGCCCTCCGCCGCGAAGGAGTCCTGATCATGGAGACGACACGCGTCCATGAGCCGAACGGCCGCCGGGTCGCCCTGCTGCCCGACCACGGCGACGTGCTCAGGGAGCTCCAGTCCCGCAGCCGCCTGACCGCCGAGGACCTGCTGGACGCCGCCCCGGCCGCCGACCCCGCGCTCCGCGAGCCGCTGGCTCCGGCGGGCGCGCGGGGGATCGCCGCCGTGAGCGCCCCGCCGGCCCAGGTGGCACTGGAGACCGCGCTGCGCCGCCGCAAGTCCGTACGGGCCTACGACGGCGAGCCGGTGCCGGTCGAGCTGCTCGCCTCGGTCGTGCGGCAGGCGGCGGACTTCGACCGGTCGGCCTGGCCGGACCACGAGGCCGGTGCGGGGCTGGAGTTCCTGGTCGCGGCCCGGTCGGTGGCCGGTCTGCCGCAGGGGCTCTACCTCCACTCCGCCGACCGGGGCGACTTCACCCCGCTCGCCGAACTGCCGGACGGCGAGGCCGCGGCCGATCTCGTCCTCCAGCTCGAGTACGCGGACGCGCCCGCCATCGTGATCGTGTGCGGCCCGCTGGCGGCGTCGCTCGACCGGCACGGTGAGCACGGGCACCGGCTGCTGCTGACCCGGGCCGGTGCGGCCGCTCAGACGGCCTGGCTGGCCGCTCTCTCCCATGGCCTCTCCGGCAGCATTTTCGCCGGGTTCCTGGCGGCGGCGCTCAAGCCGCTCGTTCCGGTGGACGGTTATCGGAACGTGCAGTTGCTGGCGTTCTCGCTGGGGTACGAGGCGCGCTGACGCGCGGTTCCGTGCTCTTCCCCGGCCCCGGCCCTGCCCGCTGCGTCTGATGTGCGGGTCCGTTGGCGCCTGCGGCGCTTTGTTCCCCTACCCCGCCCCTTCCCGAAACTGGGGCTCTGCCCCAGACCCCGAGCTGCGCCCAGGTTCGCCGCCTGCGGCGGGAGCGGCCTGCGGCCGCGTCCTCAACGCCGGACGGGCTGGTTGTTGCCCGGAACAGGCCTTCATGTCGCCCTCCGGCGGGAGGGGGTGGGGCCGGAGGGTGGGGTTCTGGAACGCGGTGCGACTTCACGGCACCCAAAACGCCCAAGGGCGCCCGCACCGCGTTCCAGGTCCCCAGCCCGGAGGCCCCACCCCCGGCACCCACAACCACAGCCCGGCCGGCGATTGAGGCCACGCCCGCAGGGCGTCCCGCCGCAGGCGCACACAACCCGCACCCACCACCCCGAGGCCACCCCGCCGGCCCCAAAGACTCCGTGCGAAACCAACCGCACGGCACACCCGAAGGAGCAACAACATGTCCACCCACAACACCGAGCCCATGACCCTCGACCTCTTCGCCGAGGACACCTCCCTCGTCGTCGACACCCTGCCCAACGAGGCCGCTCTCGCCTCCGTCGCCACGGTCGGCTCCCTGGGCTGCCTGACCTGCCCGGGCTCGACCTTCATGACCAGCGGTACCGCCAGCTCGCAGGGCTGATCCGGACCGCGGGAAACAACCGAGACAACCGACCTCCTGAAAGGAGCACTCCATGCGTGAGATCGACCAGATCGATCTGTTCGCCGAGGACGCCGCCGGCCTGACGGCGGAGGTCCTCGACGACGCGGCCCTGCTGGGGACGTGGGGTTCATTCGGCACGTTCACCAGCTTCGCCTGCCCGGCGTCGAGCGCGGCGACCAGCGCCAGCGCCTCGTCCGCCGGCTGACCCAACGCCCTCAGAGAGAAGTTCAGAGAGAAGGACGTCACGATGAACGACCAGATCCAGGTCGACCTCTTCGCCGAGGACTTCGGCGCCCTCCAGGTCGAGCAGCTGAACGAGACCGTGCTGCTCGGCACGTGGACCTCGACCAGCACCGTCGGCTCGGCGGGTTCGACCGCCTCCACGGCGAGCACCGCTTCCTGCACCAGCTGAGGCCCCGCGCCTTCCGGAAAGGATCTTCACCATGCTCCGCACCGACTCGGTGATCACCGACGCGTTCGCGATCGACCTCAGCGTCGAGGACATGACCGTCGAGCAGCTCGACGACGCGGCCCTGCTGGGCACCGCCGGCAGCTTCGGCACGGGCGCCTGCGCCAGCTGCCCGGCCGCCTGCTTCACCAGCGCCGGTTCGTTCTCCTCGGCGGGCTGATCACTCAGGCCGCCGCACCGCTCATGAGCTGAGGCCATGAGCAACGCCGCCGGGTCGGCAATGTGCAAGATTGCCGACCCGGCGGCGCCACCCGCCAGTATTCCCCAGGAGGTCAGCCGTGCGACTCCCCGCAGCGGCCACCACCCGTACGAAAGCCGCGGCCGGTGACGCGGGTGCGCAGCCGCCCGAGGTGGTCGAGGACCCCAAGGACACAGCCTGGCTCGACACCGCGCCGCTCGCCCTGAAGGATTCCATCGAGCAGATGGACGGCATCGACGGCCGCCCCCTGCTCTTCGACACGGAGACCGGGCAGTACGTCGCCCTGTCCCGCGCCGGAACGGTCATCCTGACCCTCCTCGACGACGCCCCCACCGCCCGTGAGGTGGTCCGCCGGGTGACGGCCTCCTCCTCCGCGGACCCGGAGCGCATCGAGACCTCCGTGGTGCGGTTCCTCGGGGAGCTGCGGCAGGCGGGCGTGCTGACCCTCGCGCCCCAGGGGCAGAACCGCCGGCAGCGGCTGATGAAGCACTCGCTGCGCCAGCGCATGCCCAGGTTCGCGCTCACCCGCTCCGTGCACGTCCTCCTGGAGCCCGTCGCCCGGCTGCTGCGGAGGCTGCCGGTCGCGGCGGTCGTCACCTGCTGGCTGCTGCTGGTGGCCGCGGGCGCGGGCGCGGTCTGCGTGGCCCTCGCGGAGCGCGGTGTCCCGCACCTGTCCTCCTGGGCGTGGCTGGCCATGCTGCTGCTCGCCGCGCAGATCGCCGTCCACGAGCTCGGGCACGCCCTGGTGTGCCAGTACCTCCGGGTGCCCGTGCGCGAAGCGGGCATCACGCTGATGCTCTACGTCATGCCGGTTGCGTACGTCGACCGGACGGACGCCTACCGGGTGCGCAGCCGTGCCCCCCGGGTGCTCATCGCCCTGGCCGGGCCGCTCAGCGACGCCATCTGGGCGGGCGTGACCGCCGTGGTGCTGCTGTCCACGCACGGCGCGGTGGCCGATGTGGCCGGCGCGCTGCTCTACTCCCAGCTCTTCCTGATGATGATCAACCTCAATCCCCTGCTGCCGTCGGACGGTTACCAGGCACTGGAGTCGGCCATGGGTTCCGTCAACCTGCGCGGCCGCTCGTTCGCCTATCTGACGCACCTGGTGACCCGCGTGCCCCTGCCCAGCCACCTGCTCACCGCCTCCCGCGCGAAGCGGGCCGGCTATCTGACCTTCGGCGGACTGTGCCTGGCGTACGGGGTGTTCATGGTGGGCGCGGTGCTGCTCTCCTGGTGGCACATCTTCGAGGCGGTGCGCGGAGCATGACGACCGCCCTCCTCGCCGCGGGCCGGCACGCCCCTGCGGACGACATGGCCCCCTCGCTGTCCCCCTTCACTCTGCACCGGGTCAACGGCCTGCCGGTCGAGGCCCTCGATGTGGCACTGCGGGAGACTTCCTCCTCCCTCGCCGCGGAGACCGCGCTGGAGGAGGAACTCCGCGACGTCGCCGTCCCCTTGGCCGACGCCCTGCACGCGGTGGTCCCCTCTCTGGACGACGCTCCCGGCGTGCGCCGCACCGTCCTGGCACTGCGCCGTGCCGTCCACAACGGCCGCCCGTACGTGCTCGCCGGCGACCAGGCGCGCGAGGTGGACGCCGTCCTGGACCCGGAGACCCGCGAGCTCACGCGCCGCTGGCTGGACCGGATGCACCGGCTCACCGAGGCCCGGACCGAGACGGACGCCGCGTACGCCCGGGAGACCGCCGTCGCCACCGAGCGGCTGCGCGAGCTGCTCACCCACCAGGGCCTGTCCCAAGGGCTCGCGCACGCCGCTCCCGGGCTGCTGCGCCACCTGACAAGCAAGCCGCTGCACCCGCACGGCAAGGCGTCCCGCGCGGTCTTCGGCTACGCGTCCCGTGCCGCGCTCAAGACCTCTCCCTTCTCCCGGCTGACGGCGGTCGCGCTGGACGGCGGCACGGCCGACGGCCGCGCCCTGACCTACGTCTCCCAGCAGCACGTGCGCTCCTGGCTCGACCTGCTCGGCCGGGACGAGCGCCTCGCCGCGGCCTTCGAGGCCGAGCCCAATGACGCCGTCCGGTACGTCGCCGGGCGCCCGTACGTCATGACGCCGTCCTACAACCCGAAGGCCGAACTCGCCTGGCGCTCGGACACCCTGACCGACGCCGGCCTGTACGCGGGGCTCGTGGAGGAGGTGTCCTCCTGGCCGCGCATGCGGGTCACCGAATGCCTCGAAAGGCTCGGCGGGAAGGATCCCTTCGCTGCCTATCTGCGGCTGCTGGACACCGGCCTGCTGCGTCTCGTCACCCCCTGGGTGAACGGCGACGAGCGTCCGCTGGCGGCGCTGGCTGGGGCGCTCGACCGCCTGGACGTCCCGGAGGCCGCCCGGACCGCGGCGCTGCTGCGCGAGGTGGAGGCGGAAACGCACGCCCTCCACGAACTGCCGGGACAGGACAGGCTGTCCGTCATCGACCGCCTGGAGACCGCCACGCGGCCCACCGACGACGCCTCGCTCCCCATGACCCCGTTCGCCGCCTACGAGGACGCGGTGTCCGGCATCCCGGTGGAGCTTCCCGGTGATCACGTCGGGAGCGATCTGGCCGAGCTGGGCCGGACCGTACGCCCCTACATCTTCCGTTCCCACCTCTACGACTGGCTGGTCGAGGAGTTCGTGCGGCGGTACGGCGAGGGCGGCCGCTGCGACGACGTCGTGCGGTTCCTGTGGGAGGTGGCCGCCGATCCCGCGCACGGTCAGCGGCTGTCGCAGGCACTGATGGCGGACTACCGGGCGATCGGCACGCCCTCGGAGCGCGCCTGGCTGCCGGTCGGCCGGAGCAGCGCGCCGCCGAACACGGCCGTGCTGTACCAGCTCGCGGCCGGGTCGGCCGACGAGGTGCGGGCGGGCCAGTACAAGCTGGTCGTCAACCAATACAACCCCGGAATGGGTGGTTTGGTCGCCCGCTTCCGCAGACTGCTGGCCGATGACCGCCCCGGTGCACCGGACCTGACCGAGGGGCTGCGCACCTGGATCGGCGATTCCTTCCCCGAAGCCGAGCCGCTCCAGGTCACGTTGAGCGGTGACGTCAACGGCATGCACTACGCCGCCGACGGCGTCCTGCCGCCCTTCCACTGGCCGGGCGAGCCCGGTGCCGAGGGCGTGGCGCCCGGCGGCCCGCCCGTCGCCCTCCACCACGACGCGGACAACGGCACCCTGGAGATGACAGGAGCGCTCGGGCAGGCCGTCGCTCCCGTGTATCTCGGTGTCGTCCCGTCCCATCTGGTCTCCGGGGTCGCGCGGTTGCTGCTCTGCCTGGCCGATCCGTGGGTCAACGGCTCCCGGCTGTGCTGCACCCGCAGTCCCCTGGACACGGATCCGCCGCTCCCCGAAGGGGCGGTGGAGGAGCTGCCCGGTGACGTACGGGGCCGGCTCGTGCTGGGCCGGCGCACCTGGCGCTTCGCGCCGGCGCAGTTGCCGCGCCCGGAACGCGGGGAGAGCGCCGAGGAGTTCTTCCGCCGGGTACACCGCTGGCGCACCGGGCACGGCATACCGGACGAGGTCTTCCTGTCCCTGAGCGGCTCGGCCTCCGCGGCGTCGGCCGCCGTACGCAAGCCCCTGTGGCTGTCGTTCCGCAGCCCGCACGCCGTATGGGCGGCGGTCCACCACACCCGGGACCTCGACCCGGCCACGAGCGTGCGGCTGGCCGAGGCCCTGCCGGGGCCCGCCGGGCACTGGGTACGGGACGGCGACGGGCTGCGGCACGCCACTGAGCACGTGTCGCTGCTGCGCTGGGACCGGCCGCGCCCGGGACGAGAGAACGACAGCGGGCAGGCCCCCGCTTCCTACGCACGGCTGGAGCAGCGATGACCTTGTCGCCACGACCCGACTCGGCCGTGGACTGCGGTGGTTGGTGGTACGCGCGGCTGTATCCGGGTGGCCTGGAGCGCCTGGACGCGTCCGTCGACCGGCTGCTGCCGCCGCTCGTGGACCTCGCGGAGGAGGCCGGCGCGGACCGGTGGTTCTTCATCCGTTACACCGACTGGGACGGCCCTCATCTGCGGGTGCGCTTCCGCGGCGGCCGCGACCTGCTGGATTCCCTGCACCGCCGCCTTCCGTCCCTGCGGGCCGACTGCGTCCGGCTCGGGCGGGAGAGCGTGGCGGCGTACGACCCGCTGTTCCCGATGGACCTGCGCCCCTTCCAGGGGCGCAGGGACGGGGCGGACGTGGGTCTCTACGAGCCCGAGGACGACAAGTACGGCGGGCCCGTGGGCACCCGGCTCGCCGAGGAGGTCTTCGAGCACTCCAGCGACCTGGCGCGGTGGGCCAACGCCTACCCCAGGCTGCCCGATCGCGCGGCTCTCGCCGTGCTGCTGCTGCGCGGGGCGGGCGAGGCGTTGCTGCTCGCCAGCGCCGTCGGCGAGGCGGGGGCGATCGGCCCGGCGCAGTTCTGGCCGCGGCACCTCCAGTGGTGGACGCAGGACGCCGGGAGCGAGGCCGCCGGCCTGCGCGAGCTGCTCCGGCGCAGCGCGGAACGCGACGACCGGGGGCTGCGGCAGCGGGCCGAGGCCCTCGACGCCGACCCTGTGGTCCGGCAGTGGGCGGATTCCTGGACGGCGGTGCTGACGACGTATTTGAGCCACACCCGACGTCATCAAGTGCCGCGTACGACCGGCCATCTCGTTTTCCACCAGGCACATATGATGCTCAACCGGCTCGGCATCCTGCCTCGTGAAGAGGCGATGCTGGGAATCATCGCGGCGTCGATGCGGAATGAAACGGCCCTCGCCGGGCAGGGCTGACGGTAGCCCGGTGACAAGGAACAGCACCACGGCGTCAGCCGGAGGACGGAGAGCTCACATGGAACAGCAGGCGTCGGCAAACGGGGGTTCCCCGCTGGTCGTCATCGCCGCCCTGGCGGGAATCGCGGCAGCGGTCGGCGCGGTCGTCTTCCAGGACACCGCCCCGCGCGCGGTTCTCATAGCGCTTTCCGTCGTTCTCTTCGCCACGGCGGGGAATGTCTGGCGGAGCCGGAAGAGCCGGGGCGCCGGGGCGTAGTCCGCCGCCGGGCGGAAAGGCCGGGCCGGATGCGGTGCTCCTCGCACGGCACCCGGCCCTTTTCACGCCCTCTTGAAATCGGACCGGAAGCGGACTGGAATCGGAAGCGTCAGGCGCTCAGCGAGAGTTCCTGGGTCAGCAGGGCTATCTCGATCCTGCTCTTCAGTCCAAGCTTGGCCAGGATGCGGCTCACGTGGGTCTTCACGGTGTTCTCCGCGACCTGCATCCGGCGGGCGATCTGCACATTGGACAGGCCCTTGCTGAGATAGCAGGCGACTTCCTGTTCGCGCCGGGTCAGCGATCCCAGGCCGGGCAGTCCGACGGCCGGCGAGGTCTCCGGCGGCGTCATCGCCACGGCGTGCACGAAGGAACGGACCACGGTGGGATCGATGAATCCCTGGCCGCTCGCCACCAGGTGCACGGCCTGCACGAGTTGGGCCGGGGTGGCGTCCTTGAGCATGAATCCGACGGCGCCCGCCTGAAGAGCGCGCCTGACGTGTGCCGCGAGTCCCAGCGCCGTCAGCACCAGGACGTCGCACCCCCGCTCCACGATGCGCCGGGTCGCCTCGATCCCGCCGGCCGTCGCCAGATAGGCGTCCAGCACGACGAGGTCGGGGTTGAGCGCCTCGCTCATTCCCACCGCCTGCTCGCCGGTGCGGGCCTCCCCCAGGACCTCGATGTCCGGATCCCCCTCCAGGACGCTCACGACCCCCGCGCGCATCGCGTCCTGCCCATCGGCGACCACCAGTCGTACCACTACAAATCCCCCCAACGGGGCCCGTTCCCCACCCACCGGCATCCGGCGGGGCGGTACCCCTCTCAGCGGCCACGAGTTCCACGGATCTAGACTCACATGCAAGTGCGCCGATCCACGACATTCACCTCAGTGGAACTCCCGGCGGAGCTTAGCCCGGTGGTCGGGGCGATTCAACTGTGGTGAGAACGGCGGAGTCCATGTACGTTTACACGGGTGGAGAAGAGGGCGATGCCGTGGGAGGCGTCATGAGCGAGCGGGCGAGCCGTAGCCTGGCCGACAAGCTCAATCACCTGTTCGCCAGCGTGAAGCCAAGAGGGGGCCAGGAGTACAGCAACGAGCATGTGGCCGAGGCCATTCGCGCGAGCGGCGTCACGATCTCGCAGAGCTACATCTGGCAGCTCCGCAAGGACAAGAAGCAGAACCCGACCCTCAAGCACGTGCAGGCCCTCGCGGATTTCTTCGGGGTGCCCGCCGCGTATTTCTTCGACGACGAGGTGACGAGCCGCGTCGAGAAGCAGTTGGAGCTCCTCAGGACCGCGCAGGAGCGCCGGGAAGAGGACGTCGCCGGCAAAGACGTGAAACTGATGGCAATGAGGGCCGGTGAGCTGTCCCAGGAACGCCGCCAGCAGGTCATGGATCTGCTGGACGTCGTCTACCGGCTGGAACAAGCGGAACGCCGGGGAGGAATGGACTCCCCCGGCTGAGGAGTGCACGTGAGAGAGCGAGAGCTGCGGCGCCGTTGCAAGCGCGAGCTTCGCGCCCTGGACATCCAGCCGCCCTTGAATGTCGAGGAGTTGTGCCGGCTTCTCGGTGAGCGGCGACGGCGGCCCATTCGGCTGGTGCCCTACTCGCTGCCGATGCCCGGCCCGTTCGGGGTCTGGATAGCCACCGCGTCCGCGGATTACATCCTTTATCAGCAGGAGACCAGCAAGATCCACCAGGATCACATCATCCTGCACGAGGTGGGCCATATTCTCGCCGACCACCACAGCGACGACGCCGACGACGAATTCTGGCGGCAGATGGCTCCGGACATGTGCCTGGGCACCATCAAGCGGGCTCTGCGCCGCACCTCCTACGACGAGCAGCACGAGCGCGAGGCCGAATTGGTCGCCACCATCATCCTGGAATGGGCCTCCGTCCTTGACCGGGTGGCCCCCAGAGCACCGAGCGACCCGTCCCTGCGCCGGGTGCAGTCGGCCCTCGGAGACCGGCAGGGGTGGCTGTGATCGCGTCCCTCGTCGTCGTCGGCACCGTCCTCGTCGTCGCGCTCTGCTGGAAGGCCTTCCAGCTGTCGAAGGCACCGCACGACTACGCCCTGCGCGCCGTCACCCTCTGTCTCGCGTGCGCGACCGTCGCCTTCCCCTTCGGCGTCCCGGCGACCGCCCGCGGCTTCGACGCCGTCACGCTCCCGGGCGCCGCGAAACTCGTGCAGAACGTGCTGCTGCTCAGCACGGTCTACTGCCTGATGTGCTTCTACCTCTACTCGGCGACGGACCGCGACCGGGGCCGCAGGCGCGCCCGGTGGGAGCTGATCCCCCTCTCGGTCACCATCGTCGTGATCACCCTGCTGACCGTGCTCACCCCGGACCACGCGACCGGCCACGTCTACGCCAGCGCGGACATGCGGGTCACGCACGTCGCCCTCTTCTATCTGGTGGCCGGTCTCTATCTGGCCTACGCGCTGGGCTCGGCCTTCGCCTGGACCCTGCGCTACGCCCGCGCCTCGGCGCGGCCCCTGTCCACCGGACTGTGGCTGGCCGCCGGGGCGATGGCCGGCATGGTGCTCTCCAGTGCCGCGCGGGCGGCGTTCATCCTGGTGCGCTGGCTCGACGGGGAGGTACCGCGCCCGCTGTCCCGGAGCGTCGCGCTGCTCCTGGCGCTCTCCATCCCGGTGTTCGTCATCGGTGTGACCTACCCCGGCATCGCCACCCGCCTCGCGGCCTTCCGCGTCTGGTGGCAGCACCGCCGCAACTACCACCGGCTGCAGCCGCTCTGGCTGCTGCTGCACAAGGCGTATCCGCAGGACGCGCTCGGCCGCGTCCCCACCAACCCCTGGAGGGACGCGCTGCGCGTCCGCAGCGTCCACCGGAGCCACTACCGCAGAGTGATCGAGTGCCGCGACGGCCTGGTGCGCATCAGCCCCTATCTCGCCCGCCTCGGCCTCGCCGACGCCGCCCCGGGCAGCGTCTCGCCCCAGGAGCTCGCGGAGAAGCTCCGCCTGGCGCTGCGGGTCTACGACCCGGACGACCAGTCGGCACAGAAGGCCATCCCCGTGGCGATGCCGGACGGCGACGGGCTCGACGCCGACGTCCGGCAGCTGGTGGCCCTGTCGGACGCGCTGAGGGCCGCGTGAACCCGGCCTGACTCCCGCGCCGGCGGACAGAGATGAAGCAAGCGATCCCGTACGGAAATGGTGACGTGATGGACCTCTTGGTCATGGCAGGACGGGTGCTGACGGAGCCCGGCGGCGGGTACGTCGAGGACGGCGCGGTGTTCGTCCAGGGCGACAGGATCGCCGCGGTGGGGCACCGGGCGGAGGTCGAAGCTGCCGCCCCGCAGGACGTGCGGCGGATATCGCTGCCGGACGCCACGGTGCTCCCGGGGCTCATCGACTGCCATGTGCACCTCGCCTTCGACGCGAGCGCCGACCCGGTCGGCGCCCTGAAGGAGAGCGACGACACCGGTCTGCTCCTGGGCATGGCCAAGCGGGCCGGACAGCTCGTGCGCAGCGGTGTCACCACGGCGCGCGACCTCGGCGACCGCGGCGGGCTCGCCATGCGGCTGCGGGACGCGATCGCCCGGGGCGACGTGCCCGGCCCGCGTGTCCTCGCCGCCGGACGGCCGCTGACCGTGCCGGGCGGGCACTGCTGGTTCCTCGGCGGCGAGGTCGAGGGCGAGGAGGCCATCCGCGAGATGGTGCGCCGGAACGCGGCCGAGGGCGCCGACGTCATCAAGGTCATGGCCACGGGCGGCGGGCTGACCAAGGGCGGGCACGCGACCTGGGAGTCGCAGTTCACCGAGGACGAGCTCCGCGTGGTGGTGGCGGAGGCCCGCGCCCTCGGCCTGCCGGTCGCCGCGCACGCGCACGGCACGGAGGGGATCGCCGCGGCGGTGGCCGCCGGGGTGAACACCATCGAGCACTGCACGTGGATGACGGACGGCGGTTTCGACGCCCGGGAGGACGTCGTCGCCGACATCGCCGCCAAGGGGATCCAGGTGTGCCCGGCGGCCAGCCCCAACTGGCGTGCGTTCGCCGAGCGGTTCGGGTACGAGCGGGCGGACGTGCTGTTCGCGCGTGTGCGCTGGATGGCCGAGCAGGGGGTGTCCCTGATCGCCGGTACGGACGCGGGCGTGCCGCGCGCGGACTTCGACAACCTCGTGGGCAGCCTCGAGTTCTTCCGCTACCTGGGCTTCCCGGAGGCGCGGATCATCGACATGGCGACCGTCGACGCCGCGCGCGCCCTGGGCATCGCCGAGGAGACCGGGCGCCTGGCCGCCGGCTACCGCGCCGACCTCCTCGTCGTCGACGGCGACCCGCTGGCCGAACTGGAGGCCCTGCGCGACGTCCGGCTCGTGCTGGCCGGGGGCCGGCCGCACGTCCCGGAGAACGCCCTGACCCGGCTCACGGGAACGGACGCGTAGAACAGGCGCGCAGAACGGAAGAGGGCCGGAGCGGTGTGCCGCTCCGGCCCTTCTCACATGCCGCGTCCCGTCACTTGACCGAGCCGCTCCAGGCGGCTTCCTTGTAGGTCACCACGCCCGGTTCGACGCTGACCTCCATGCGGTCGCCGGCCTTCTTCTCGGGCACCAGATAGAGGTAGGTGCCGGTGACCGACTTGCCTGCGTGCGGGCGGCCGGTGACGCCCTGGCTGAAGCCGATGCCGTTGCCGCTGTCGTAGGTGCGCTCCAGGCCCGCGCCGTCACCGTCGCGCGCCTTGACGGAAGTGAGGTCGAGGTCCACGGTCTTGCCCGTGCCGTTCTCGACGGTCACCTCGACCTTGTAGGCGACGTACCCCTCCTTGACGCTGTACCTGCTGAGTTCGGTCTTCTCCGGCTTCGCGACCGTGATCTTGAGGCCGTTCGAGTAACGGGCCGTCCCGCCGAAGTCGAGGGTCTGGGTGTCCGGCTTCGTCAGGCCGTCGTCCTCGTCCTCCTCCTCGGAGGGCGTGGGCTCCGCGCTGGCGGACGTGTCGCGGTCCTTGGCCTCTTCATCGATCCCCTTCTTGACCTCACCGACGAGGAAGACGGTCAGCACCAGACCGACGACGGACAGGGCGATGCCGACGCCACCGAGCACGGTGCCCACGATCGCCATCGGCTTGTTCGACGCCACGCCGTTGCGCGCACGGTTCACGCCGACGATGCCGAACACGACGGCCATGATGCCCAGGATCGCCGTGAGCCAGAAGAGGAAGAACACGAACCCGGTCGTCACGGCAATGCAGCCGAGCACCAGCGCCGTGATCCCGGCGCCGTTGCTGGGCAGCGCGGGCGGCGGCGGGGGGAAGCCGAGCGGCGGCGCGGGCGGCAGCCCCCAGTGCGGCGGCGGTACGTGCATGCCGGGCGGCGGGGGCGGCGGCGCTCCGAAGGGCGGCGGAGGCTGGATGCCGGGCGGCGGGGGCATCTGCGCGCCGGGGAACGGAGAAGCCGGCGCCGGGGGAGCCTGGGTCGCGGCCGCGGGGGAAGTCCGCTCTCCGGCCGGAGCGTGCTCCGTCGCGGACGTGGCCGGCTCGGCCTTGGACAGCGAGGGCTTCAGCTCAGGCTGGGGCTCCGTCCCGGACGGAACCGGCTCGGCGGCGGGCGAAGGCTCGGTCGCGGGCGTCAGAGGCTCCGCCCCGGACGAAGTCGGCTCCGGCCCGGAGGACAGGGGCTCCATCCCGGAGGACAGAGGCTCCATCCCGGAAGGCAGAGGCTCCGTCCCGAGCGACGGCTCGGTCCCGGGCGGCGGCGGAGGAGTAGGCGGCGGGGTGGTCATGCACGCGGCTTTCTGGGGCAGGGCGGGTAGGTCGAGGTGGTGCGGATGCCTGGGACAGCGCGAATGATCTCGGCGCCTTTGTTAAATTTTTAGGCAAACCTTGACGAAGCGTATCCCGCGCGCCGGGCGCCAAGGGCCCCTGGATGCGACCAGTTGTCCCAGCGGCCGCAATGGTTACGGTTCGGATCCACGTGGGCACCTTGTGTGTCATGAGTGATGCGTGGATGCGGACACCAGTCACGCCGGACGGGTGCCTGGGCACACCGGCGGAGCACCCGGGGCGACGCGACCGGCGGTACCTCGAGCGGCGGGCGGCACTGACGCGACCGGCCCGCGGGCACCGGGTGGGCGATCCCTCGCCGCACGTGGCGTACACCGAGAGCGAGCACGCGACCTGGCGCACGGTCCACGCGGCGCTGGCCGACGCCCACCGCCTGTACGCGCACCGCGCGGTCCTGGAATCCGCCGAGGTCGCCCCCGTCCCCGCCGACCGCATCCCCCAGCACGAGGAAGTGAGCGCCGAGCTGCGGAGGTTGACCGGATTCGCGTTCACGCTCGCCGGGGGCTTCGTGGACAACCGGCGCTTCCTCGGCTCGATGGAGCGCGGCTACTTCCACGCCGTGCAGTTCGTGCGGCACCCGTCGATACCGCTCTACACCCCCGAACCCGACGTGATCCACGATGTGTTCGGGCACGGCATCCACCTGACGTCCCCCCGCTTCGCCGACCTCTACCGCCTCTTCGGGCGCGCGGCCCTGCGGGTGCGCACACGCCAGGCCCTGGACCTGATCAGCCGGGTGTACTGGTTCACGCTGGAATTCGGCGTGATGGCCGACCGCGCGGAGACCAAGGCGTACGGCGCGGCGCTGCTCTCCTCCTCCGGGGAGCTCGCGCAGCTGGGCCGGTGCGAGATCCGCGAGTTGGACCCGTCCGACATGGTGCGGACGCACTACAGCGTCTCGGGGTACCAGCCGGTGCTCTTCCGCGCGCGGTCGCCGGAACATCTCACCGATGTGCTCGCGGCGTTCCTGGAGGAATTCGACGACGAGGAGGGCTCACGACTGGCCGTCCACGCGAGCCGCGGCGACCGCTCGTGACCCGGTGAGCAGGGCCGGAAGCCTGGCCGACGGCTTACCGGAGGCTGAAGTTCCGTACGGATGCGGCACTTCGGAAGGATCACCGGGGCGTCCCGGCGACGGAAGTTATCCACAGGCTGTGACACCCCGCGACACGATGTCGGACCCGCGGCGCAGAATGGGGCCATGACTGAGAGCAACGGGGCCGAGCTGACCGGCGGGACCACGCAGGCCGAGGGGGGCACGACGGGCGAGGCGGCGACACGGGCGGCCATGCCCGACTGGGAGAAGCGCTTCCGGGCGCCGCGGATCGGACTGCCGCAGTGGGCGGAGGACGCCCCGGACCGCTCGCTGTTCGTCTCGAACGTGACGGGCACCTTCGAGCTGTACGCCTGGGACCGCGCGACGGGCGAGCAGCGCCAGGTGACCGACCGGCCGAACGGCACGACGGGCGGGGTGCTGTCGCCGGACGGCGAATGGATCTGGTGGTTCTCCGATTCCGACGGCGACGAGTTCGGCGTCTGGATGCGCCAGCCCTTCCACGGCGGGGCCGACGAGCCGGCCGCGCCGGGCCTGGCCCCCTCCTATCCCGGCGGCCTTGCCCTGGGCCGGGACGGCACCGCGGTCGTCGGCCGGTCCACGGACAAGGGGGGCTCGACGGTCCACGTGGCGCGCCCCGGCGCCGAGCCCGTCGAGATCTATCACCACGAGGAGTCCGCGGGCGTCGGCGACCTCTCCCACGACGGCACCCTGATCGCCATCGAGCACACCGAGCACGGCGATGCCATGCACTCGGCGATCCGCATCGTGCGCACCGACGGCACCACCGTCGCCGAGCTGGACGACACCCGCGGCGGCACCGAGGAGCTCGGGCTGACGGCCATGGGCTTCGCCCCGGTCGACGGCGACTCCCGGTTGCTCGTCGGGCACCAGCGGCGCGGCCGCTGGGAGCCGATGCTGTGGGACGCGGCGACCGGCGAGGAGACCACGCTGGACCTGGACCTGCCCGGTGATCTGCACGCCGACTGGTATCCGGACGGTTCCGCGCTGCTCGTCGAGCACAGCTTCCAGGCGCGCAGCGAGCTGTGGCGGTACGGCCTGGCGGACGGCTCCCTCAGCCGGCTCGACACCCCCGAGGGCACCGTCTCCGGAGCGCTGCCGCGGCCGGACGGCACGGTGGAGTTCCTGTGGTCCTCGGCGGCGACGCCGCCCGCCGTCCGCTCCACGAGCGGTCAGCTCGTGCTGGAGCCGCCGCGGGTGCCGGGCGGCATCGGCCGTGCCCCGCGCTCGGTCCCGGTCGGCGACGCCTGGGTTGAGGGGCCGGGCGGCAAGGTGCACGCCCTGGTGCAGAAGCCGGAGGGCGAGGGACCCTTCCCGACGGTCTTCGACATCCACGGCGGCCCGACGTGGCACGACAGCGACGAGTTCGCCGCGGGCCCCGCGGCCTGGGTCGACCACGGCTTCGCGGTGGTCCGGGTCAACTACCGCGGCTCGACCGGCTACGGCCGCGCCTGGACGGACGCCCTCAAGCACCGGGTGGGCCTGATCGAGCTGGAGGACATCGCGGCGGTGCGGGAGTGGGCCGTGGCCTCCGGCCTCGCGGACCCCGAGCGGCTGGTCCTCTCGGGCGGCTCGTGGGGCGGCTATCTGACCCTGCTGGGCCTGGGCACCCAGCCGGACGCCTGGGCGCTCGGCCTGGCGGCCGTGCCCGTCGCCGACTATGTGACGGCCTATCACGACGAGATGGAGGCGCTGAAGGCCCTGGACCGCACGCTGCTGGGCGGCACCCCGGAAGAGGTGCCTGAGCGCTACGCGGCGTCGTCACCGCTGACGTACGTCGACGAGGTGCGCGCGCCGGTCTACATCTCGGCGGGCATGAACGACCCGCGCTGCCCGATCCGGCAGATCGAGAACTACGTCGACCGGCTGAAGGAGCGCGCCCACCCCCTGGAGGTGTACCGCTACGACGCGGGCCACGGCTCACTGGTGGTGGAGGAGCGGGTCAAGCAGCTCCGGCTGGAGATCGCTTTTGCGGAGCGTCACCTGGGCCGCCGTCCGGACCGCTCGGAGGGGTAGGGCCGGCGCCGCCCGTGGGGCCGGACGGTCCGGCCGGTCCCGCGGGCTCGTCCGGGGCGATGCCGAGCGCGAGGTCCCGCGCGGCCTCCGCCTCGCGGCGGAAGAGCCGGAACCACATGAAGACGACGAAGCCGGCGAAGACGAACCACTCACCGGTGTAGCCGAGGTTCTGGAAGGACTTGAGGTCAAGGCCGCTGCCGGGCGCGGCGGTCGCGGGCACGGGGGTCATCGCCCCCTGGGCCTCGGGCGCCGTGATCCACGCGTCGTAGACCTCGTACGGCACGAGGTTGACCAGCGTGGCCGCGCTGATGATGCCGACCTGTCCCTTGGGCAGGCCGCTGCCCGCCCGTACGCCCTTGGAGCCGGGGCTCTCCGCGGACTGGAGGGCTCCGGTGACGGTGACATGGCCGGCCGGCGGGGCGGGGACGGCGGCGGTGTCCGACCGCGAGTCCGCGTCGCCGGGCAGCCAGCCGCGGACGACGGGCAGCGCCTTGCCGCCGTCGGTGCGCAGCAGGGTGAGGACGTAGAAGCCCTTGCGCTCGTTCAGGTCCCGGTCGGGGACGAGCAGCTGGTGGTCGGTGTCGTAGCGGCCGCTGGCGACGGCCCGGCGGCCTGAGGTCTCGGTGCTGACCGGCAGCAGGCCTGCCAGGGGCTCGGCCGCGGCGGACCGGGCGTCGTCGGCCTGCGTCTGCGCCGCGCGGTGCGAGTCGACACGGGATTCGAAGCGGCCGAGCTGCCAGCTGCCCATGAAGAGGCAGAAGGGGATGGCCAGCACGGCGAAGGCGTTGATCCCCCACCAGCGGGAAGTCAGCAGGAACCGATACACACCCCCACGGTACGGGCAGGCCACCCGCTCCCGGCCAGCGCCCCCGGATCCCGGGCCGGGCCGGAGCCCCGGCTACGGCGCCGTGGCGAGGGGTCCCGTGCGGTACACCGTGCCCGCGCAGGCTTCGTTGATCTTCGTGTCCGCTATCGCGGGCTCGCCGACGTCGGGCGTGTGGCTGAGCACCACGCTCGGCGGGGGCGGCGGCGGGGGCGGGTCGGAGACCGTCGGCTTGTTCTCGGCGGCGGAGGCGCCCGCCGACGACGAGGGTGCCGCGCTGCCGCCGCCAGGGGTGGGCGTGGCCCCGCCCGTGTTCTTCGCGCAGCCGCTGGGGCCGCCGTCGGGGGCCGGGATCCAGGCGAACTTCACCTCGTACGCCTGGCCGGGCTGGAGGATGACCTCGCTGGGCTCCGCGGTCGGGTTGGGCAGGCCGGTCGCGGCGTCGCCGGGCGTGTGGTCCACGACGGAGACGCGTGCGCTGTCGGCGCTGCCGCGCGCGCTGACGGCGACCGTGCCGGGCCCGGCCACCGTACAGACGGAGTGCGAGACGTTGACGACGCGGAAGGCGCCGTAGACCCGGCCGTTCTTGTCGGCGGCGCCGACCGTGCCGGAGCCCTTGCCCAGCTGGTCGCGGTCGCACGTGGGCGAGACGGCCGCGAAGGTGCTCGCGGGGTCGGGGATCGTGCCGCCGGGGGAGCCGGACGGCTTGATCTCGTTGTCCGGCTTGTTGCCCTCGGGCTTGCGGCCCTCGTCCGCCTGCCGGTTCTTGCCGGCGGGGGCGTCCGGCCGGGACCGCTCGCCACCCTCGGCGACGCCGTCGCTCAGGCCCTCGTCGGTCTCCGGCTGGGCGTTCTGCGCGCTGGCGGTGTTGGCGTGGCGTTCGTCGGTGGCGGTGCCGGTGGCCGCGACGTGCAGGAGCGCGGGCAGCGCCGTGCCGCCGAGGATCACCGCGGCCGCGACACCGACGAGCGCCTGGCGGCGGCGCGTACGCCGGGCGGGCACGGCGCGGCGCAGCTGCTCCAGCGCGTCCGCGGAGGGTTCGAGGTCGTCGACGGCGCCGCGCAGCAGCCGCCGCAGGGCCTGCTCGTCGAGCGACTCGGGAGACTCCGGAGCCTCGGGCGAGCCGTGGGACTCAGGCGACTCGGACGAGCCGGGCGGCGTCGGCCACCCGCTCCGGCCCTCGCCCGGACGCTCGGCGGCGCGACGCTCGTCGGCCGGGCCCTCGCCGTGCGGGGGGCCGCCGGGAAAGTGCTGGTTCATGCCGGAGCCTCCATGGCGACACGGAGCGCCGCGATGCCCCGGGAGCCGTAGGCCTTGACCGATCCGAGCGAGAGGCCCAGGGTCTCGGCGACCTGGGCCTCGGTCATGTCGGCGAAATAGCGGAGGACGAGCACCTCACGCTGGCGGCGCTGCAGTCCGCGCATCGCGGTGATCAATTGGTCTCGCTCCAGCTGTTCGTACGCACCCTCTTCGGCGCTCGCCATGTCGGGCATCGGCTTGGAGAGCAGCTTCAGCCCGAGGATGCGGCGGCGGAGCGCTGATCGGGACAGATTGACGACAGTCTGCCTCAAATAGGCGAGGGTCTTCTCCGGCTCCCGGACGCGGTTGCGCGCGGAGTGCACCCGGATGAACGCCTCCTGCACCACGTCCTCACAGGACGCGGTGTCGTCGAGAAGCAGCGCCGCCAGGCCGAGCAGCGACCGGTAATGGGCGCGGTAGGTCTCGGTGAGGTGGTCGACTGTGGTGCCCGCTGCCATCGCCTCGTCAGCGTCCCCACGCTGGGGCGGCAGCTGGGTGGTGGTGCGGGTGGCCGGCCAGGGAGCGATCACCGGCATACCGCCAGGCGTGCGCGGACGCACAGCGCTGCCGCGCCGCGGGGCGGTTGCGATGCTGATGACCTCTGCCACGCCTGTTGGACACGCTTCCCCCCGTCAGGGTTGTACGCGCGAGGCAGCCCGTCCGTCGGAACACCGCTCGACGACGCGTCATATGCCCTCATGCGTACCAGCTCTTCCTCGATGCCCCGATTTTGATGCCACCCCGAGAGACGGCAACAAAGACGCTCCCCGCCCGGCCGGCGGTTGCGGTGCGGGGCCGCGGCCGCACCGTCGGGCAGGGGTGTGAATAGTCGAACACACCATCTGCCCAGCTCAAGAGGTCTGGACCAACGACTTGATCACAGGACCTTCACACTTCCCCGGATCAGGACGGCCTCCGGATCGGGAGCCGGCCCCGGATCCGCAAGCACACCGGGAAGCGGCCGTCCGGCTCAGGGCGAGCCGAGCTCGGCCGCCACGACCTCCGCGATCTGGGCGGTGTTGAGCGCGGCCCCCTTGCGCAGGTTGTCACCGCAGACGAAAAGCTCCAGGGCCTTCGGGTCGTCCAGCGAGCGCCGTACGCGGCCCACCCAGGTCGGATCCGTGCCCACCGCGTCCGCGGGGGTGGGGAACTCCCCCTCGGCCGGGTCGTCGACCAGCACCACGCCCGGCGCGTTGGCCAGGATCTCGTGCGCCTGCTCCACGGTCACGTCCTTCTCGAAGCGCGCGTGCACGGCGAGCGAGTGCGTGGTGAGCACCGGCACGCGCACACAGGTCGCGCTGACGCGCAGATCGGGCAGCCCCAGGATCTTCCGCGACTCGTCGCGGACCTTCAGCTCCTCGGACGACCAGCCGGCCTCCCGCAGGGAACCGGCCCAGGGCACCACGTTCAGCGCCAGCGGAGCCGGGAAGGGCCCCAGGTCGTCGCCGACCGCGCGCCGCACGTCTCCGGGCTGGCCGCCCAGCTCCGTGCCGGCGACCGCGGCCAGCTGGGCCCGCAGCGCCTCGACGCCGGCCTGCCCCGCGCCCGAGGCCGCCTGGTACGAGGAGACGATCAGCTCGCTCAGACCGAACTCGGCGTGCAGCGCGCCCACCGCGACGATCATCGACAGCGTGGTGCAGTTGGGGTTGGAGACGATCCCGCGCGGCCGCAGGAGCGCCGCGTGCGCGTTGACCTCGGGCACCACCAGCGGAACGTCCGGATCCATCCGGAACGCCCCGGAGTTGTCCACGACGACCGCGCCCTTGGCCACGGCCACCGGCGCCCACTGCGCGGCCACCTCGTCCGGCACGTCGAACATCGCGACGTCGACGCCCTCGAAGACCTCTTCGCTCAGCGCGAGGACCTCGGTCTCCTCGCCCCGGACGGTCAGCTTCCGGCCCGCCGAGCGGGCGGACGCGACGAGGCGGACCTCGCCCCACACGTCCGCGCGCTGCGACAGGATGCCCAGCAGCACCGTCCCGACGGCGCCCGTGGCGCCGACGACGGCGAGGGTCGGCCTACGGCCCGTACCCCCCGAGGGGACACGGGCCGCAGAGCCGGTGCCGGTCATCGACCGGTGCCTCCGTAGACGACGGCCTCGTCGCTCTCGGTGTCCAGGCCGAAGGCGGTGTGCACGGCGCGCACGGCCTCGTTCACGTCGTCGGCACGCGTGACCACCGAGATGCGGATCTCGGAGGTCGAGATGAGCTCGATGTTCACCCCGGCGTTCGACAGCGACTCGAAGAACGTCGCGGTGACGCCCGGGTTCGTCTTCATCCCCGCGCCGACCAGCGAGATCTTCGCGATCTGGTCGTCGTAGCGCAGCGAGTCGAAACCGACCCGGTCCTTCGTCCGCTCCAGCGCCTCGATCGCCTTGCGGCCCTCCGTCTTCGGCAGGGTGAAGGAGATGTCGGTCAGACCCGTGGACGCCGCCGAGACGTTCTGCACGACCATGTCGATGTTGATCTCGGCATCCGCGATCGCCCGGAAGATCGTCGCCGCCTCGCCCGGCTTGTCCGGCACCCCGACGACCGTGACCTTGGCCTCGGAGGTGTCGTGGGCAACACCCGAAATGATCGCCTGCTCCATCGGCTGGTCCCCTCGCGGTTCGTTGCTGACCCAGGTGCCCTGGAGCCCCGAGAAGGACGAGCGCACGTGGATCGGGATGTTGTAACGGCGTGCGTACTCGACGCAGCGGTGCAGCAGCACCTTGGACCCGGAGCTCGCCAGCTCCAGCATGTCCTCGAACGAGATCCACTCGATCTTCCGGGCCTTCTTCACGACCCGCGGGTCCGCGGTGAAGACACCGTCCACATCGGTGTAGATCTCGCACACCTCGGCGTTCAGCGCGGCGGCCAGGGCCACGGCGGTGGTGTCACTGCCACCCCGCCCCAGGGTCGTGATGTCCTTCTTGTCCTGGGACACACCCTGGAAGCCCGCCACGATCGCGATGTTGCCCGCGTCGACGGACTGCTGGATCCGCCCCGGCGTGACATCGATGATCCGCGCTTTGTTGTGGACCGAGTCGGTGATGACCCCGGCCTGGCTACCGGTGAACGACTGCGCCTCGTGGCCGAGGTTTTTGATCGCCATCGCCAGCAGCGCCATGGAGATGCGCTCCCCGGCGGTCAGCAGCATGTCGAACTCACGCCCGGCAGGGATCGGGGAAACCTGCCCGGCGAGATCGATCAACTCGTCCGTCGTGTCACCCATCGCGGAAACCACGACAACCACACGGTTGCCGTTCTTCTTGGCTTCCACGATTCGCTTGGCAACCCGCTTGATGCCTTCGGCATCGGCAACGGAGGAGCCTCCGTACTTCTGCACGACAAGGCCCACGTGCGCTCCTCGCAGCTATGTGTAATGCGGTCGGCTCAGTCTAACGAGCGACTGCTTTCGGCCATGCGGATACCGCATGCTGAGACGGTTTCGCTCTCGCCGGTCCCTCTGCCCGCCGCGTCGGCTCCCACGCTCGAAGGTAACTCAGCTCACACCCCCGCCGCCGCCCGAGCCGGGCCCGCGCGCCCCCTCGCCCGGTGCCGGGGCGAGGAGTGATCCACAAAAGGGCCGGGGGAAAATACGCGCATGATGATCAAGCACTTCTGCTCCGCGCTGCGGAACATGCGCATGCTGCTGAGCTCGCGGTGAGCACCGAGCGCCCACCCGCTCCCGCGCCCGTCCCCGCCTCCGCTCCCGCAAGGGCCCGTACGGGTCGGCGGTCGACCCTGGTCGCGGCGGTGGCCGGCGCGGTCTGCGCGATCGCCTCGGCGTATCTGCTGCTGGTCACCGTGCCCGGCGCGCGGGCCGAGGAGCGGCAGTTCCGGGCCGCCGCCTCGTGCCGGGCGGACGCGGTGGCGAAGAAGTGCCTGCGGCCGGAGACGGCCACCGTGGCCGGGACCGAGACGGTGACCTCGGGCAGGTCGGCGCAGTGGTGGCTCTCGGTCACCCAGGACGACGGCACCGGCCACCGCATCCGGATGACCGGACGGCCCCGCGTCTTCCACGAGGTCAAGCCCGGTGACCGGGTGACCGTCACCTACTGGCACCACAAGAGCCGCTATGTCGACTTCCGCAACATCCGGGAGACCACGCACGACGACCCGCGGAACGGCTACCGCCTGCCGTACGCGCTCGCCCTGGCCCTGCTGCCCGCGGCCGCGGGCTTCCTCTGGGCGGCGTACTGGTGCGGCCGCCGCTCCACGGCCCCGGCACGGCCTTCGCCCCGGCAGCTCGCTCTCCCCTCGGCGGCGGCCCTCTTCGCCTGCCTGACGGCCGCCGCGTCGCCGTGGTACGTGCACGGCGTGTGGGAACCCCTGCTGATCACGGGCCTGGCCACCGTGCCCCTGCCGGTCTGCGCCGCCCTCGCCGTCCTCCGCCGGCGCAAGCGGCCGGACGGGCCGACCGCGCCCGCACCGTCCGGCGGCTGAGGGCCGAAAACCGCGCGCCTCAGGAGCGAGGGAGGCCCAGCGGGCCCCCTATCTCCGCCGCCATCACGCGCCCCGCCTCCTCGGCCAGCTGCTCCTCGGTCGCCGCCGCGTCCGTGTCCAGCCCGTCCAGCTCGTCCAGCGGCTGGTCCAGGCGCACGTGCGCGACCAGCGACTGGAGCGCCCGGAGCGTCGCGGAGGCCGTGGGTCCCCAGTTGGTGAGGTAGGAGAACTGCCACCACCACAGCGCCTCGCTCACGCGGCCGTCGCGGTAGTGGGCCATGCCGTGCCGCAGGTCGGTGATGATGTCGGCGAGGTCGTCGGAGATCCGGCAGGCGACGGGCGCGCTGCGCGGGACGTACGGGTCGAAGACCTCGGAGTAAACGTCCACCGGGTCCAGCAGCCGGGCGAACCGCTCGCGCAGCTCGTCGACGTCCGGCTCCGGGCCGACGTCCGGCTCGTAGCGCTCGTCGGGGAGGAAGTCCTCGTGCGCGCCGAGCCGCCCGCCGGTGAGGAGGAGCTGGGAGACCTCCAGCAGCAGGAAGGGCACGGCGCTGTCCGGCTCGTCGCCGCGCGACACCTCGGCGACGGCGACGATGAAGCTCTCGATCGAATCCGCGATCTGGACGGCGAAATCGTCGGGATCGCGCTTGGCGTCATGCAGCGTTGCGTCAGACATCGAGAAGTCGTCTCCCTTCGAAGGCACGCCCGAGCGTGACCTCGTCGGCGTATTCAAGGTCGCCACCCACAGGCAGACCACTGGCCAGCCGCGTCACCTTCAAACCCATGGGCTTCACCATGCGCGCGAGGTACGTGGCGGTGGCCTCCCCCTCCAGGTTGGGGTCCGTGGCGAGAATCAGCTCGGTGACGGTGCCGTCCGCGAGCCGCGTCAGCAGCTCGCGGACGCGCAGGTCGTCGGGGCCGATGCCCTCGATGGGGCTGATGGCCCCGCCGAGCACGTGATAGCGACCGCGGAACTCACGAGTCCGCTCGATCGCGACGACATCCTTGGACTCCTCCACGACACAGATCACCGCGGGGTCGCGGCGCGGGTCCTGGCAGACCCGGCACCGCTCCTCCTGGGCGACATTGCCGCAGACGGCACAGAAGCGGACCTTCGCCTTGACCTCGGTCAGGGCGTGCGCGAGCCGGCGGACGTCGGCGGGCTCGGCCTGAAGGATGTGGAAGGCGATCCGCTGCGCGCTCTTGGGCCCGACGCCGGGCAGCCTGCCCAGCTCGTCGATGAGGTCCTGGACCACGCCTTCGTACACGGATCGAACACTCCTTCTGCTTCTGCGGTTGTCGTACGGTTCCCGGGCCGGCTGTTCCCCGGCCCGGCGGGTTTTTAGGACCCGTCCTAGAACGGCAGGCCGGGCAGGCCGCCGCCCAGGCCGGCGGTCAGCGGGCCGAGCTTGTCCTGCTGGAGCTGCTGCGCGGCCGCGTTGGCGTCGCGGACGGCGGCGACGACGAGATCGGCGAGCGTCTCGGCGTTCTCCTCCGGGCTGCCCGCCTCGGGGTCCACGGCCTTGGGGTCGATGACCAGGTTCTGGAGCTCACCGGCGCCGGTGACGGTGGCCTTCACGAGGCCGCCGCCCGCGGTGCCCTCGACGGGCGTGCGCGCGAGCTCCTCCTGGGCCGCCGCGAGGTCCTGCTGCATCTTCTGGGCCTGCTGGAGCAGCTGCTGCATGTTGGGCTGGCCACCACCGGGGATCACGGTTTCGCTCCTGGCTGTCGACGTCAAACCTTCGGTAGCCCGAGCCTACGTGTTCGCCGCTGCCCGCGCCCTATGGTCTACGGCTGCGCTTCCTGTTCGATCCGCGGCTTGACCGGGAGCGGGGCACGAGTGGGGCCGCTGGGGCGCGCGAGGGCGCCCCGAGCGCCCGTCCTACTCGTTGGCGATCTCCTCGATCACCGTCGCGCCCAGCTCGCGGACGATCAGGTCGTGGCCGGTGAGCGCGGAGTCCACCAGATCCGGATCGTCCTCCTCCGGCATGTCGTCCTCCAGCGCGACCGGCGGGGGCTCCGGCTCCCGGCGGGCGGGCGCCGCCGGGGGCGGGCCCTGGCGCTGCTCCTGCGCGGGAGGCGCCGCGGGCGCCTGCGCGGGCCGCGGCGCGAAGCCCGGGGACCCCTGGGGCGCGGCCGCGGGCCCGCCCTGACCGCCGCCGGAGCCGTGCGTACCCGCGTAATTCACGACCGGAGCGGCGCCGCCACCGCCACCGCCGGGCGAGACGACGAGCTCGACCTTCCACTGCACGTTGAGCGCATCGGTGATCGCCTGCCGCAGGACCTCTTCGCTGCCGCTGTTGGCGAAGCTGTCCCGCGCTCCGGCGTTCGCGAAGCCGACCTGGAGGGTCGTGCCGTCGAAGCCGACGACGTCCGCGTTCTGGCTGAGCACGATCCACGTGAAACGGCGGCGGTTCTTGACCGCCTCCAGGATCTGCGGCCACATCTGCCGCACCTGGCTCGCGTCCCCGGAGGGCTGGGCCTGGGCCTGCGGCTGCGGGGCGGTCTGCTGCGGCCCGCCGTACGACGCGGGGGCGGGTGTGGCCGCTCCCTGACCGGGCGCGGCCGCGGACGGCCACGCCCCGGCGGCGGGCTTCGCCGCCCCGCTTCCCTGGCCGGGAGCGGCGGCGGAGGGCCAGGCGCCCGCGGGCCGAGCGGCGGCGGCCGGGGCCGTCTGCTGCTGAGGCGCGGAACCGGGCGCGGCCGCGGAGGGCCAGGCTCCGGCGGGCGCGCTCGGCTGGGCGGCGGCGGGGGCGGGGGCGGGCTGGGCCGGGGCTGGGGGTGCGGCCGGGGGTGCGGCCTGAGGCGCGGGAGTCACAGGGGCCACAGGAGTCGCAGGGGCCACGGGAGCGCCTCCGGAGACCGCCGCCCGTGCGGCCGCGGGCCCGGAGAGCCCGGGGACGGGCGCCCCGCCGTGGGCCTCGGGCCCGGGGACGTACCCGGCGGGGGCGCCCCCGCCGGTGAAGCCGCCCGCGAGCGCCGCGCGCTCCAGCTTCTCGAGCCGGGCCCGCACCGAGCGCTCGTCCTCGTACGCCGCGGGGAGCAGCACGCGCGCGCAGATCAGCTCCAGCTGGAGGCGCGGCGAGGTCGCGCCGCGCATCTCCGTCAGCCCCTCGTTGACCAGGTCGGCGGCGCGGCTGAGCTCCGCGGCGCCGAAGACGGAAGCCTGCGCCTGCATGCGCTCCACGACATCCGCGGGGGCGTCGATGAGCCCCTTCCCCGTGGCGTCCGGCACGGCGGCGAGGATCACCAGGTCACGCAGCCGCTCCAGCAGGTCGGCGACGAAGCGGCGGGGGTCGTTGCCCCCCTCGATGACGCGGTCGACGACCTCGAAGGCGGCGGCGCCGTCACCCGCCGCGAAGGCGTCGATGACGGAGTCGAGCAGCGAGCCCTCCGTATAGCCGAGGAGGGACGTCGCCATGGCGTATGTCACACCGTCCTCGGCGGCGCCGGCGAGGAGCTGGTCCATCACGGACATCGAGTCACGCACGGACCCCGCGCCCGCCCGGACGACCAGCGGCAGCACGCCGTCCTCGACGGGGATGTCCTCCCGGCCGCACACCTCGCCGAGATAGTCGCGCAGCGTGCCCGGGGGGACGAGGCGGAACGGATAGTGGTGCGTACGCGACCGGATCGTCCCGATGACCTTCTCGGGCTCCGTGGTCGCGAAGATGAACTTCAGGTGCTCCGGAGGCTCCTCCACCACCTTCAGCAGGGCGTTGAAGCCCGCCGAGGTGACCATGTGGGCCTCGTCGATGATGTAGATCTTGTACCGGCTGGAGGCGGGGCCGAAGAAGGCCTTCTCCCGCAGCTCACGCGCGTCGTCCACGCCACCGTGGGAGGCGGCGTCGATCTCGATCACGTCGATCGAGCCTCTGCCGTTGCGCGCGAGGTCCTGGCAGGACTGGCACTCACCGCAGGGCGTGGGCGTGGGGCCCTGCTCGCAGTTCAGACAGCGGGCGAGGATGCGCGCGCTGGTCGTCTTGCCACAGCCGCGCGGCCCACTGAACAGATACGCGTGGTTGACCCTGTTGTTGCGCAGCGCCTGCTGCAACGGGGTGGTGACATGCTCCTGCCCGATGACCTCTGCGAAGGACTCGGGGCGGTAGCGGCGGTAAAGCGCGAGGGACGACACACCTACGACGATATCGGGCCCCACTGACAAGTGGTCTCGATCACAAGGACCGCCAGCCCGCGCACCCCGCGAAGACCCCGGGAAGCACAAGGGCCCCCCACGCACCCGCCAGAGCCCACTTACCCTTGCTGCCTTCCGGCCCTGGGGGAGTTCGGTGAGTTAGCGCCACGTGAGGGGCTTGCCCCCAGCCTAGCCGATCCCCACCCCTGCTCGTGCCCCCTCCCCCACCTCGCCCCCACCTCGGCAGAACGTGTTCGCGAGCACCCCTCCACGTCTTGTATTGTTTGCGGCGGAGGATTCGCCTAGAGGCCTAGGGCGCACGCTTGGAAAGCGTGTTGGGGGCAACCCCTCACGAGTTCGAATCTCGTATCCTCCGCAGTCGCCTGACCAGGCGAAACGAAGAGCCGAGCCGCGATTGCGGCTCGGCTCTTCGGCGTGCGCTGGTTGCATTTCTGGTTGCACTTACATGCCTCTCTTCGGGACATTTCAACTCTTCTGTGAGCGACGCCGCTCATGAGATGCCGACGCCCATGGGGAATCCGCCTACTTCGACACCGGCGGCGAAGTCGAATGCGCCATGCTGGGCCCCTGTGCCGGAGCGGCTCCGGTGCTGTTGCGGCCCGGCGTGACGAGGTGCACCCCTATGAAGTCCCGATCGACGCTGGGAGCCTGGCTGGGCCGTCTCGACGGCCCGCGCCTGGCGCGCGTACTCGCGACGCGGAACGACGCGGTGTCACCTCCGGAGCCGCGCACGGTGGGGGAGCTGGCGGACCGCCTCCAGCGCCCGGGGTCGGTGGCTCTCGCCCTGCCACGGCTCACGCTGCCGTGCCTGCAGGCAGCCGAGGCGCTGGCGGCACTGGGAGGACCAGCGACGCCGAGCGCCCTGGCGAAGCTGCTGGGAGCGACAGGTGGCGAAGCCGCCCGCGGATTGGACGCCGTGCTGGAGACACTGGCCGATCACGCGCTGGTCTGGCCGGACGGTAACGGGACACTCCGCATGGCCGCATCCTTGCGGCAGGCGTGGGACGCCCCTCTGGGACTGGACGCTCCCCTGGAGAAACTGCTGGCAGGCGCTTCCTCGGACGAGCTGCGCGGCATGCTGGTGGCGCTGGGCATCAAGCCACCCGGCACCAAACAGCAGCGACTGGCTGCCTTGGTGGAACACCACAGCGACCCGGAAGCCATCGCCAGAGTGGTGGCACGAGCACCCGCGATCACGCAGAAGCTGCTGGCCTGCCGAGCGGGGTCTGCGCCGAGGCAGCCGCAGGTCATCACGTTCGGTACCCCTGACCCCGTCCTCGAACCTGGGGCACGGTGGGCACTCGACCGGGGGCTCCTGATCCAGGACCGCCACGAGTACGGTCCTGTGCGCATGCCCGTCGAAGTCGCGCTGGCGTTGCGCGGGTCCGGCTGGCAGGCCCCCTTCGACCCGCTTCCGCCCCCTGCTCAGCTGGTGTCCGTCACCTCCGCCGAGGTGGAGCGGGAGGCCGCCGCAGCGGCCACGGCGTTCGCCGCCCATGCCACCTCGGTCCTCTCGGCCTGCTCCTCGACTCCGCCGGCCAGACTCAAGTCCGGTGGGATCGGCGCACGCGAGCTGGCCCGGATCAGCAAGGCCGCCCAGGCCGACGATGCCGTCGTCCGCATCACCCTGGAGACCGCGTACACGGCCGGGCTGCTGGCCCGGGACGGCGATCGCGTGGCGCCGACCAAGGCATACGACGTCTGGGCGGAACAGGAGCCCGCGGAGCGGCTTGCCATGCTGCTCCAGGCATGGCGCAACCTGCCGCTCACCCCCACCCAGGCGCGCGACGAGGACAACAAGGTGCTCCCCGCCCTCGCGGGGGCACCGCCCTGTAGCGGCTGCCGCCAGGCCCGGCACGGGCTGTTTGCCGCAGCGGCGCAGCTCCCGGCCGGCCAGGGCGTGAAGGCCGCCTCCGATCTCGGACCGACGGTGGCCTGGTGCCGCCCGCTCGCCGACACCTTGCCCATGGACGCCACCCCGTTCGCCGCGGTGATCCGCGAGGCCGAATTGTTCGGAGTGATCGCCCGAGGCGCCCTGTCGGCTCTCGGCGCCCATCTGCTCACCGACGACGCACAAGGACTGACTGCCGCCTGCCGACGGCTGCTGCCCCCGGCCACTGGAACGGCCCGGATCGGCGCCGACCTCACCGCCGTCGTCGCCGGCACACCGGCCGCGCGGCTCGCCGTGCTCCTGGATGCCACCGCGGACCGGGAAACCAGTGGCACTGCGTCGGTGTGGCGGTTCAGCTCCGGCAGCATCCGACGGGCCCTGGACGCAGGCCGCGCCCCGGGGGACATCGCAGCCGAGCTGGCCGCCATCGCCGCCGGGCCCCTGCCCCAGCCGCTGTCCTATCTCATCGCCGACACCGCGCGCGGCCACGGCCGCGTGCGCATCGCTCCGGCCGCCTGCGTCCTCCATGGCGAGGAGCCGGCGCTCCTCGCCGAGCTCGCCGCCCACCACAAGCTCGCCAAGCTCGGCCTGCGGCAGCTCGCGCCGACTGTTCTCGTAAGCCGCAGCTCGCTCGACACGACCCTCGCAGCACTCCGCGCCGAGGGCTACGCCCCTGTCGCCGAGACGGCCGGGGGAACTGTACGCGTCGAGAAGGTCCGGCCCCAGCGGGCGGCCGCTCCCGTTCCGGCCCCCCGGAAGACCGGCGACAAGCGCGGCACCCGAAGCACAGCCACCCGCACGTCGGAGGGCCGGGCCGCCGCCGACATGGATGTCCTGGCCGCCCGACTGCTGGCCGCACCACCGACCGCGCCGGAACCCGACCCGTTCGGCAGTGGGGTCCCCTTCGGGACGGACACCGAGGAGATCGTCGCCGGATACGCGAAGCACCTGTCGTACAGCGATGTCCGTCAGCTCGCCCACGCCATCGACGCCGGCACCGCCATCACGGTCGAGTACGTCGCCACCTCGGGCCGTCGCACCGTCCGCACCCTCAGCAGCCTGGAACTCGACCCGCCCT
Source organism: Streptomyces sp. NPDC001407 (assembly GCF_042895325.1). NCBI lineage: Bacteria > Bacillati > Actinomycetota > Actinomycetes > Kitasatosporales > Streptomycetaceae > Streptomyces > Streptomyces sp. NPDC001407. The sequence goes on along the minus strand of NZ_JBIAWF010000013.1, from coordinate 40,357 downwards.
ACCTGGAAGCCTGGTGCCACCTGCGCGAAGCCGAGCGCGTCTTCACCCTCTCCCGGATCCACGGCGTGCTGCCCGCATAGAACCCGGCGATCCGACCAGCACCTGATGCGCCTCGCACGATATACTTGATCCCATATCCGATATCAGGAGGCGCGCATGAGTCGGACCGTCATCGATCTGGACGACGAGCTGGTCGCGGACGTGGCGAAAGCCCTTGGGACGAGCACCAAGAAGGAGACGGTCAACACCGCCCTGCGCGAGGTGCTGGAGAACCGGCGCCGTGCCCTGGCGCTCACCCGGCTCCGCGCCGCGGCCGACGAGGGCGCTTTCGACCTGGAGCTGTTCGAGAACAAGGGGAACTACCGGCGGTGAACGCGGCGCAGTTCCTGATCGACACCAGCGCGCTCGCACGCTTCCTGCGTGGGGACGCGGAGCAGTACGGCTGGGACCAGGCAGCAGCCGCCGGACTCATCGCCACATGCCCCATCACGGAGTTGGAGTTCTTCTACAGCGCCCGCTCGGCCGCGGACCGGGCGCGCGGTATCGAGGACATGCGGTTGATCTTCGGCTGGGTTCCCGTCGACGACCGCGCCTACGACCGGGCCTGGCAGGTACAGGAAGCCCTCACCAAGCAGGGGAAGCACCGAAGTGCGGGAGCGGTCGACCTCGTCGTTGCCGCGACGGCTGAGCTGCAGGGGCTCACCCTGCTCCATCGCGACCACGACTTCGAGTGCATCGCCGCAACGACCGGGCAGCCCCTCCAGTGGTACGGCCCGGAACCCGGCAAGTAATTCGGCAGTGGTTGCGGTTCTGGTTGCATTCGCCTCCGTCCTGGGCCGCCCAGTGGGAGGCAGTCAGGCCGCTACTCCACAGGCCAGGACAGTGATGCCCCCTGTCGGACGGGCAGACGAACATTTGGAAAGCGTGTTGGGGGCAACCCCTCACGAGTTCGAATCTCGTATCCTCCGCCAGTGCCTCACCGGGCACGAACCGAAGGCCCCGACCGGGAAACCGGCCGGGGCCTTCGTCGTTCCGCGCTCCCGGCCCACCGGCGCCCGCGCCCCGCGGCCGGACGGGCACCGAAGAAATCGTCGCGGGGCCCGCCGCCCGCTGTCCCTCGCCGGCGTCCGGAAGCGACACGTGCGCACTCGCCATCTCCCGGATCCACGCAGTCAGGCGGCCGTTACGATCGCCGGTCATGGACTGGCTCGAGCGCACGGCGAAGCTGCGGCAGTGGAGCAGAAGCGAGACCCGCGCTCCGCACAAGCCGCTGCTGTTCCTGTATGCCCTCGGCCGGTTCCAGCAGGATGCCGGCGGCGAGCTGCGGTACAGCGCGGTGGAGGAGGATCTCAGCCGGCTGCTGAGCGAGTACGGGCCGCCCAACAGGACGACGCCTGCCTATCCGTTCCACCACCTGGTGAGCGACGGCGTGTGGGAAGTGCGCACCGACCGCGGGCCGGGCAGCCCCGGCACCGGTGTGCGGGAGTTGCGGGCCGTCGGGGCCAGGGGGCGGCTGGCGCCTGATCTGCGGGCGGCGCTGCGGCGGGAGCCCTCGCTGCTCGGCCGGATGGCCCGGGTTCTGCTCGACCTGCACTTCCCGCCCTCGCTCCACGGCGATCTGTGCGAAGCCGTCGGCCTGGAGCTGGAACCCGCGGCGACCGGGCAGGTGCCGACGGCGCGCAGGCGGCGGGATCCGCGGATGCGTGAGCGGGTCCTGACGGCCTACGAGTACCAGTGCGCCTTCTGCGGCTACGACGGCAGGATCGGCGCGGTGCCGGTCGGGCTGGAGGCCGCGCACGTGCGGTGGTGGGCATTCGACGGCCCGGACGACGTCGACAACGGGCTGTGCCTGTGCTCGCTGCACCACAAGCTCTTCGACAAGGGCGTCCTCGGCATCGGCGACGGTCACCGCGTCCTCGTCTCGCAGCGCTTCGTCGGCCGCGGCCCCGCCGCCCGCGAGCAGGTCACAGCGCTCGCCGGCCGCCCGCTCATCGGGCCTCAGCCGGGTGCCGAACCCGTCGCTGCGGCCCACCGCTCCTGGCACACCAGCCAGGTCTTCCACGGCAGCCCGCGCCCCGTCACGGCCGTCTGACCCTCCACGTACGGCAGCGGAAAACGCCAGGTCAGAGGCCGCCCCGACGCTCAAGTCCCCGATGTCAGCCGAGTGTTAGTGAAACGGCAGTCCCGCGATAGCGGGTCCGGTCAGAGTGGGTGACGTACCGAGACAACGACTGCCCCGGGGGGATCCGGAATGAGCTCCAGCGTCACTGGCCGCACCACTCGTCGCCGCACCCTGCGCGTTGCCGCCGCGACTCTCGTCGCGGCGTCCGCGCTCACCCTGACCGCCTGTTCCGGCTCGGACAGCAGCGCCGCGAAGCCCGCGGGCCAGGCGGAGACGAGCGCGGCCGCCGCCGAGCCCGGTGGCGCGGGGCCCTCCGCCGGAGCGCAGACCTCCGGTGCCAGGGCGGGCTCCGGTGACAAGGCGGCCGGCGCCAAGGCGAGCCTCGCGGGCAAGCACTCGGGCGGCGCGCACTCCGGTACGGCCAAGGGCCCGGTCCACACCCAGCCCCTGGCGGACGGCAGCAAGGCCGAGATCCACGAGCTCGGTGACCAGCACTATCTCGCCAAGATCGTGAGCCGCGGCTCGGTCCTGGCCACGCTGGAGGCGAACCAGCGGGACGCCGGGCTCGACGCCAACGACATGTTCGTCGTGCTCACGCCGGACGGCCGGGTCCACTCCTGGATGGGCGGCGGCAACAGCGGACCCGGCACCTTCGAGCTCGCGGGCGGCTGGAAGGCCAAGGTGACGAAGACCGGCGAACTCCACTACCGCGCGGAGATCATCGGCCGGGAGGGCTCCGTGGACGGCACGCTGGAGGCGAACGAGCACGACGCCGGGCTCGCCGCCAACGGCGTCTACATCGTCCTCAGCGCCGGCGGCGTGATCAGCGCCCACGAATAAACCGCCCACGAATAAACACGGACGCCCGCGCTCAGGAAAGCAACCGCTGCTCCTTCGCCACCGCCACCGCCCCCGCCCGCGTCTCCACGCCCAACTTCTCGTAGATCCGGCCCAGATGCGTCTTCACCGTGGCCTGGCTGATGAAGAGGGCGCGGGCGATGTCGCGGTTTCCCAGGCCCTGGGCGAGCTGGGCGAGGATGTCGAGTTCGCGGGGGGGGGCAGGGCGGGGCGGGCCGCGCCGCCCGTCGCGGCCGTCGGCGTGGCCGGCGCGCCCAGCGGCGACCTCGACGAGAGGTTCGCGCGGGCGGGTGTGGGCGCGCTGGAAAAGTAGCCGGAAAGCAGGCGGCCGGGCGCGGCGACCGGTGCCCGCGCCCGGCCTGCCGACCGGTCTACTTCACCTCCACCCGCACCTTCCACGGCGCGATCACGAGCGGGCACAAGTGTCCCTGATCCGCATGGCAGTGCCGCTGTGCGCTGAGGACGGCGATGCCGGCCCGCTCCGCGTGGAAGCGCGCGGTGGTGTCGCCCCTCGGGGTCGTGCTGCCCGCCGTCCGGTGGAGGACGGCGGCATCGCTCACCGGAACGCTCCAGGAGTAGGTGAGCCCAGCCTCGTGAGAGCCGGTGAGGTTGACCTGGACGTCGTCACCGGTGTGCACGGTCACGGGATGACCGTTGTCCGCGTTGGTGAGGGTGACGCGCCCGGCCCGTACGGACGGGGTGGCCTCGGACACCGGTGCGCAGACGGCCAGCGCCGTCAGTGCCAGTGCAGCGGTCAGGGGGACAGCCTTCATGAATGCTCCCGGCGAGGACGGAGTCCGGCGTAAGTGCCCCATATTTCCGGGCAGTTCACGCCGTCAGCGGCGAAACCACCGGAAGACCACTCCTTCGGGTCACGGGTCGGAGTGGATTCCCGCCCGGCCGGTGTCGTCGGCCCCGCCGGGCCGTTGTTCCTCAGGCGATACGGCGATGGAGCGACGCTCGCGGAGGAACCATGGCAAACGGAACGGTCCTGTTCGGGGTACGGGAACTGCCGGACGGCGGAGGTGCGGCCGCGGAGCAGTTGCGCAGGATCCGCGAGGAGTTGGAGACCCGTGGGTTCGAGGTGCGCTGGGCCGCCACGAGTGACGACGCCCAGGCGGTGCTGCGCACCGAGGCCGGTCTGGCCGCCGCCGTCGTGGACTGGGACCTTCCGGCACCGGGCGGGAGCGACGCCGGGACGGGCGGCGGCGAGGTGCTGCGCAGCACCGGCCGGCGCTTCCAGCATCTGCCGGTCTTCCTGATCACGGCGGGCGAGGACCTCGACAATCTGCCGCTGTGGGTCGCGGAGACCGTGATCGGCTACATCTGGCCGCTGGAGGACACGGCGCCCTTCATCGCAGGCCGGATCGCGAGCGCGGCGCGCGGCTACCAGGAGGACCTGCTGCCGCCGTTCTTCAAGGCACTGCGCCGCTTCGACGACGCGCACGAGTATTCGTGGCACACCCCGGCCCACTCCGGCGGCGTCGCCTTCCTCAAGTCCCCGGTCGGCCGGGCGTTCCACGACTATTTCGGGGAGCGGCTGCTGCGCAGCGACCTGTCGATCTCCGTCGAGGAGCTCGGCTCGCTGTTCGAGCACACCGGTCCGGTCGGTGACGCCGAGCGCAACGCGGCCCGTATCTTCGGCGCCGAGCGCACGTACTTCGTGCTGCACGGAGACTCGACCTGCGACCGCATGGTCGGCCACTTCAGCGTGACCCAGGACGAGATCGCGCTGGTGGACCGCAACTGCCACAAGTCTGTCCTGCACGGGCTGGTGCTCTCCGGGGCCCGGCCGGTCTATCTCGTCCCCACCCGCAACGGCTACGGGCTCGCGGGCCCCCTGCCGCCGGCGGGGACCGAGGCGCGGGCGGTCGCCGACCGGATCGCCCGCAACCCGCTGACCAGGGGCGCGGTGTCGCCCGAAGCGCAGTACGCGGTGCTCACCAACTCCACCTACGACGGGCTGTGTTACGACGCCGTCCAGGTGGCGCGGGCCTTCGCGCCGAGCACGCCCCGCCTGCACTTCGACGAGGCGTGGTTCGCGTACGCGCGGTTCCACCCGCTCTACGCCGGGCGCTACGGCATGTCGGTGGGCCCGGACACCTTCCCGGAGCCCGAGCGGCCCACCGTCTTCTCCACGCAGTCCACGCACAAGCTGCTGGCCGCCCTGTCGCAGAGCGCGATGGTGCACGTGAAGCCCGCGCCGCGCGCGCCGGTCGAACACGACCGGTTCAACGAGGCGTTCATGATGCACGGCACCACCTCGCCACTGTATCCGATGATCGCCTCGCTGGACGTGGCCGCCGCGATGATGGACGGCCCGCAGGGCCGCTGGCTGATCGACGAGGCGGTGACCGAGGCGGTCCGCTTCCGGCAGACCGTCGTGCGCGTCGGCCGGCGGATCGCGGCCGCGGCCGACCGGCCCGGCTGGTTCTTCGGCGTCTGGCAGCCGGAGACGGTGACCGACCCGGCCACCGGTGACCGCGTGGCGTTCGCCGACGCCCCGGCCGAGCTGCTGCGCTCCGAACCGGCCTGCTGGCAGCTGGAGCCCGGTGCCGACTGGCACGGCTTCGCCGGCCTGACCGAGGGCTACTGCCTGCTCGACCCCGTCAAGGTCACCCTCACCTGTCCCGGCATCGACGCCACCGGGCGGATGGGCGACTGGGGCATCCCCGCGCGCGTCCTCACCACCTATCTGGCCACCCGGAACATCGTGGTGGAGAAGACCGACAGCTACACCACGCTCATCCTCTTCTCCATGGGGATCACCAAGGGCAAGTGGGGCACACTGATGGACGCGTTGATGGACTTCAAGGCGCTCCACGACGAGGACGCCCCGCTGGAGCGCGTACTGCCCGAGCTGGTCGCCGCGCACCCGCTGCGCTACACCGGAGAGACCCTGCGCGGGCTGTGCCAGGAGATGCACGACCATCTGCGCGAGGCGCGCCTGGTCGAGCTGCTGGACACCGCCTTCCAGGACCTGCCCGAGCCGGTCACCCCGCCGCAGCACTGCTACCAGCGCCTCATCCGCGGCGGCACGGAGCGCGTACGGCTGGCCGAGGCCGCGGACCGGGTGGCCGCGGCGATGGTCACGGTCACCCCGCCCGGCATCCCGGTCCTGATGCCCGGTGAGAACACCGGTGCCCCGGACGGTCCCCTGCTGCGCTACCTCGCGGCGCTGGAGTCCTTCGACCGGCGCTTCCCCGGCTTCCACAGCGAGACGCACGGCGTCACCCTCGACCTGGAGAGCGGCGACTACCTCATCGAGTGCGTGCGTGGCATCCCGGCGCAGCAGGCCGGGGACGGGAGCGGGGCGCGGCAGGAGGCGGCGGCGCGCTCCTGAGGACACGGCGGACCGGGTGGGGCCGGTGGGCCCCGCCCGGTGCTCGCCGTCAGGCCGCCGGTGACTCGCGGTGGGGCGGGCCGATGGCCGCGCCGAGTACGGCGTTGTTGGGGATGAGCGTCCTGCCGTCGTCGGTGCGCAGCTCGACGAACAGCAGGGTCATGTCGGTCACTTCGCCCTCGATCCGGCCGCCGAGCGGGCCCGACTGCACGCTGATCCGCTCGCCGATGGTGAACGGGTGCGCGACCATGAGCACCAGGCCCGCGAAGATGTTGCCGAGCACCGGCTGGGCGGCGATGCCCAGCAGCACACCGGTCAGCGCGCCACCCAGCAGCAGCTTCCCCCACGGCACGCGGAGGAGACTCAGGGCGCCCAGGATCACCAGCGCGTAGCCGGACAGCAGGCATATCACCCGCAGCGCGGCGGAGCGGTTGTCGCCGATCCGGCCGGCGAGCACCTTCACCAGGTCGTCGGTGGCCCCGCGGACCGCGATCAGGGCGCCCACCAGGAAGACGCCCGCGCTGACACCGGCGATCACCCGGGAGGTCAGCGACTGGTGGCTGTCCGGGCTGCCCAGCAGTCCGCCGAAGGTGAGCGACACGACGAGCCCGCCGAGCGCGAGCGAGGTGATGACGACGGCCCGCCGCGTGCGGATCACCCCGCGCCAGTGCAGCCGGTGCCCTGCGGCGGCGGGGTCCGCGGTCACGGCGGCGTCTGCGGTCATGCTGTCGTGGTCCACCGGTGAGCCCCTTGTGGTGCGGATGTCGCGGAGCAGACTACCCACGCTCCCCGGGCACCGAATGCCACGCTCCGGCCCACGCCGGTGCCACTCAGGGTCAAGGCTCGGCCAAACGGTTGCACACTTGCGCAAGTAAGGGTCTATGCTTCTGGGGGTTCGAAAGCAAGCAGGCACCTCGTTCGGTGAGGCGTCTGCACGGACACAGGCCACTGACCCCACGACGTCGAGAGACGCCCAGGGTCAGGACAGGTCTCCCCGACTTAAGGGGTGACCCCAAGTGGCTTCCCCGCCAGCGGGGATCACGCCGTGCAGTGCCAAAGCTCTGACGAGTTGGGGTGAACCGGGCCATGCCCGGTCCGCTCCTTGCCGAGTCGTCGACGCGACGCGCGTCCCGGCCGGAAGGAGGCGAGAGACATGGATTGCGGTTGCAGTAGTCCGGGCCATAGTCGCCCCCCGTTCCGCATGCCCTCGCCCTTCTCCGGCACACGGTAACCACCTTCCCCGCGGGCACGACCGTGCCACCGCCCTCACCCGTCCGGCACCATGCCGAACCGGGTCGCAGTGCTGCGCGCCCGCGGGTGGAGCGTGGCCGCGCGCCACCGACTCCTCGCCTGCCCAGGCGTCCGGGAGGCTCCCCATGACCGACCTGATCACCGACACCACGATCCCGGCACCGCGCAGCGCGGTGCTGGACGACGCCCACCTCGGCGACATACGCGGCGCCCTCGGCACCATCAGGCAGGACGACCACGGCGAACGCCGCGGCCTGTCCGCCAAGTTCAAGACGCTCCTCGCCATCGTCGGGCCCGGCCTGATCGTGATGGTCGGCGACAACGACGCGGGCGCCTTCGCCACGTACGGCCAGGCGGGCCAGAACTACGGCACCAGCCTGCTGTGGACCCTGCTCCTGCTCGTCCCGGTGCTCTACGTGAACCAGGAGATGGTGCTGCGGCTGGGCGCGGTGACCGGGGTCGGGCACGCGCGCCTGATCCTGGAGCGGTTCGGGAAGTTCTGGGGCGCCTTCTCCGTCATCGACCTCTTCCTGCTCAACGCGCTGACGCTGGTGACCGAGTTCATCGGGATCACCCTGGCGACCGGATACCTCGGGCTGCCCAAGGTGGCGTCGGTGATCCTGGCCGCCGCGATCATCATCGCCTCGGCGTTCACAGGGTCCTTCCGCCGCTTCGAGCGCGTCGCCATCACCCTGTGCGCGGGCAGCCTGCTGCTCGTACCCGTCTATTTCCTGGTGCACCCCAAGTCCTCGCAGATGGGCCACGACTTCGTCGTCCCCGTCATCCCCGGCGGCTCCGGCGAACTGGCCACCGTCATGCTGCTGATCATCGGCATCGTCGGCACGACCGTGGCGCCCTGGCAGCTGTTCTTCCAGCAGTCGTACGTCATCGACAAGCGCATCACCCCGCGCTTCATGAAGTACGAGAAGGCCGACCTGTGGCTCGGCATCGGCGTGGTCGTCATCGGCGCCGCCGCACTCACCGGCATCGCCTCCGCGGCCTTCGCCGGCACCGGGGGCGCCGGGAACTTCACGGACGCCGGGGGCCTGGCCACCGGCATCGAGGCGCACGCCGGGAAGCTCGCTGGGGTGCTCTTCGCGATCGCCCTGCTGGACGCCTCCGTCATCGGCGCGTTCGCCGTCTCGCTGTCCACCGCCTACGCCATCGGCGACGTCCTCGGCATGAAGCACTCGCTGCACCGCGGCATCAAGGGCGCCAAGGGCTTCTACGCGGTCTACGCCGGGCTGGTCGCCACGGCCGCCGTCATCGTGCTGATCCCCGGCTCCCCGCTGGGCCTGCTCACCGAGGGCGTCCAGACGCTCGCCGGGGTGCTGCTCCCGTCCGCCTCCGTGTTCCTGCTGCTGCTCTGCAACGACAAGCAGGTCCTCGGACCGTGGGCCAACGGCCCCAGGACCAACGCCTTCACGGCGGCGGTCGTCGGCGTCCTGGTGACCCTCTCGGTCATCCTGACCGCTTCCGTCCTGTTCCCCGGCATCACCGCCGGCGCGATCCTCGACATCATGGCCGCCTGCGGCGTCGCCGGAGTGCTCGCCGCCGGATACGCCTTCACCCGGCGCCGCACCGGGACGAAGGAGGACCCCATCGACCGCACCGGCAGGGACACCTGGCGGATGCCCCCGCTGGAGACCCTCACCCGCCCGGTCATGGCCACCGGCCGCAAGATCGGCATGGGGGCGCTGCGGACGTATCTCCTGGTGGCGATGGTCCTGGTCGTCTTCAAGATCGTCCGGGTGGCCCTCGGCCAGTGAGTCCGGCCCGGGCCGGACGTCACCACACCAGCGCGTCCGCCGGGTTCGACTGCCAGTAGGTGACCGCCGCCGAGTCGTCGATCCACGTGCCCTCGGGCAGGGTGAGCGTGGCGGAGGTGTCGGTGGCGCCCTCGGCGTCGGGGAGGAAGACCTCGAGCTTGCGGGCCGTACGGCCGTGCCCGGCGCTGCCGTCGCCGGCCGAGAGGCCGATGCCCGCGTACGCGGACTCGCCCGGGGCCAGGGTCACCACGGCCTGGGGCCGGCTGTCCTCGACGGCCCGGGTCACGGCCTGGTCCTCGTCGAAGCGCAGGTAGGGGAAGGCGTACGCGTTGCAGGCGGTGCGGCCGGTGTTGGTGACGGTCAGCAGGTCGTGGTTGATCGGGCGGCTGACGGTGCGCACGGTCAGCTCGGTGCCGCCCGCGGCGCAGGCGGCGGTGGTCGCACCGGACGACGCAGCGGCCTGACCCGGCGTGGCGGTGAGGGCGATGGCCGCGGCGGCGAGTGCGGCGGAGGCGGTGAGGCTGAGGGTACGCATGGTGGTCTCCCGAGGAATGTGCTGACGTGGCACGTCAGATGAGGCCGAGAAGAAGCGCGAGCATGGTGGTGCCGGACGTGCGGAGCACGACCCGCCGGGCGTCGCTTTCGTGCCCACAGCCTGCGATCCGGACCGTCCCGGCGACAAGACCCGCCGGGCCTTCGGGGACGCCGGAACGCCCCCGTATAGGCTCAGCAGGGGGGAATCCGCGCCCTGGAACGCGGTCCTGGGACGGGAAGTGCCGGTATGGCCGACGGTATCCAAGAGTTCGCAGCCCGGCTCAGCGCACTGAAGGAGCGTTCGGGCCACAGCTACAGCACCCTGGGCAAGCGGCTGCACATGAGTACGTCCACGGTGCATCGCTATTGCAACGGTGCGGCCGTGCCCACGGAGTACGCGCCCGTCGAACGCTTCGCCCGGCTCTGCGGGGCGTCGCCCGAGGAACTCGTCGACCTGCACCGCCGCTGGATCCTGGCGGACGACGCGCGACGGCGGAAGGCGCAGGGGGCGGGTGGGGGCGCGGGGACCGCGAACGCGGTCGCGGAGGAACCACCGGCCGAGCCTGCCGGTGCGGCGGAGCCGGCGACTCCTGAGCCGGTCGCGGCCGAGCCCGCCGGTGCGGCGGACCCCTCGGCTCCGGGACCGGGTCCGGCCGGGCCTGCCGGTGCGGCGGAGCCGGCGACTACCCAGCCAGGCCCGGCAAAGACCGCCCCTGCGACGGAACCCGCACCTCCGCAGCCGGGCGCAGCCGAGCCCGCCGGGACGACGGACCCCACGCGTTCGGTCGCGCCCGAGCCCACCGGCACGGCCGGGGCCGGAAGCCCCGAACGAATACCCACCGGCCCCGCCCAGGCGAAGAGCTCCGAGCCGATACCCGCCGCTCCGGCCCGCACAAAGAACTCCACCCCCAGACCCGCCGCCACCCCGCCGCGGCGGACCGGCGGAGCCCCCCGCTCCCGCCGGATCGCCCTCACCGCCGCCGCCGTCGTCGCCGTGCTCGCGCCCGCCGTCGTCGTCGCCGGTTACGCGGCCGGCTCTCCCCGCGCTCACCGCGCCGGGACGAACGCGACGGCGGCCGGGCCGGACGCCGACGTCACGTACCGCGCGTCCGGGCGGGCGTTCGCACCATCCGGCAGTCCGTCGCCCGGCGGAGCCACGCCTTCCGCGACGCCGGGCACCTCCCCCGGCCCCGACGGCGGCACGCCCACAGCGGTGCCGGAGGAGGCGAAGCCGGACGGCAAGCGGTCCGCGGAGCCCACCGGCACGCCCCTGACCGCCGACGTCCGCCCGTACGTCCTGCCCGATCACTGCGACCAGATGTACGTCTCGGGCCGCCTGCCCGCACAGGTCCCCGAGCCGCCCGCCGGGGACGACGCGCGCGACTGGGCGACCGCGGTGCGGGCCGTGCCGGGCGGCCAGACGCGCATCGAGGTGGCCGTTCAGGGGAAGAGCGGGCAGGCCGTCGTCCTGCGCGCGCTGCACGTACGCGTGTCGGGCCGGGCGGCACCGCTCGCGTGGAACGCGTACGCGATGGGCGACGGCTGCGGCAGCGGGATCGCCCCGTCCCACTTCGACGTCGACCTCGACCGCGACCACCCCGACGCCCGGCCCGTGGCCGGCAAGCAGGGCGACATCACGGTCCCCGCGACCGACTTCCCCTACCGGACGAGTTCGACGGACCCCCAGGTGCTGGACGTCCGCGCGCACACGGGCACGCAGGACGTCACCTGGTATCTGGAGCTGGAGTGGAGCAGCGGCGACCGGCGCGGGACGCTGCGGATCGACGACCGGGGGCAGCCGTTCCGCACGAGTGCGGTCAAGTCCCGCCCGCAGTACGTGTACCGGTACGACACCAAGGCGTGGGACCTGCTGCCCGACTACGCGCGTCGGTGAAGGCGGGTCCGGACGCCGCCCCGGCCGGGGTGACGTCCGGACGGGTGCCTCACTTCTTGAGCGAGCAAGTGGCCCGGGCCGTCTTGCCCGGGTCGCTCTCGGAGCGCGCGGTGAGGGTGACCGTGCCCTTGTGCTCGGCGCCCGACGTCGCCGTCACGGCGACGTCCACGGGGACCGGGGTGCCGGGCGTGGCGGAGGTGAGCCGGCTGGGCAGCCACGCCGACCAGCCGCGGCCGGAGGCGGTGGCCGACAGGCGGTAGATGTCCGTGGACCGCGGCGAGCCGGTGTTCGCGAGGGCGAAGGTGCACAGGGCCCGCCCGTCCCCCGCCCTGCCCTTCGCCGTGCCGTTGCCGAGGGCGAGGCCGCGGGCCTGCGTCCCGGCGCCGTCGAGGGACTTCACGCCGACGCCGTAGGAGAGCACGCCGTTCGCGTCGCGCCGCACGTCGAGGATGTAGAAGTGCAGCCGGTTGGCCTCGTCGACGTATTCGTACTGGCTGCCGCTGTCGGCGCCCGCGTGGAAGAGCGCGTCGCTGAGCTGGCGGTAGTCGCCCATGGTGATCTTCTGCGGGGTCCCGTCGGGGCGCCGGAAGTCCACCAGGCCGATGTCCTCCGGGTGCGCGTCGATCACCCAGGCGAAGGGCGCGCGGTCGGCGTTCTTGGTCTTGGTGAGCAGGACGCCGCTGTCCGGGGTGAAGGAGTCCATGCCCATGCGGTCGACGACTTCGAGGGTGTAGTTGTCGTAACCCCCGCCGTCGCAGAGGGGGTCGGTGTTCCGGTCGCAGGACGGGGAGAGGTCCCGGCCCATGGTGACGTTGATCCCGGTGAGCCCCTTCTCGCCGGGCGGCGCCGACCGCGCGGTGACGCGGGCCACGACAGGGCCGGAGTCCTTGAGGGCGTCACGGTCGAGGCGCAGGACGTTCTTCGCGTCGACGATGTCCAGCTTCATCTTGTCCCGCAGCACGTGCTCGGCGCCCATGGAGCCCCCGGCGGTGGCCGGTATCCGCCAGCGCGTGTGCGGTCCTCCCGGGCCGTTGAACGAGCCGCGGGATAGCATGCCCCAGATGCCCGTGTAGGAGCGGCTGAGCGGGGTGCCGTAGGGGTTGTTGTAGTTGTCGCCTATCCCCAGGATGTGGCTGAACTCGTGGGCGAAGGTGGCCATGCCGGAGCTCTCCGCCTGGGTGGACGAGCCGTTCTCGGCGTTGGGCCAGATGCGTGCGGCGGCCTGCCACGAGGTCCAGGGCACGTAGCGGGTCCGGGCGGTGTTGCCCCCGCCCGCGACCGGCGACGGCGGGCCCCAGGCGGCGGGTACGTCCTGGGGGTTCTGGAACCTCATCTGCCCGAACTCCTGCCAGACCGAGGATTCGTCGACTCCGGCGGTGAGGTAGAAGACGAAGTCGAAGTCCGCCGTCCTGCTCTCCCCCACGTCGGCGACCCAGGCGCGCCTGCCGTCGGCGCGGATGTCCTTGCCGCAGGTGTCCTGCCGGGGGCAGGCGCCGGGGTTCATCCCGTCGTCGATGCCGTACTGGTACGACTTCCCCGGCATGCGGTACGCGCCGAAGGCGGTGAGGTCCACGCCGATGCGCCCGCCGGAGTCCTCCATCCAGTATTCGTTGATGGTGTGGCCGTGGTTGAGCGGGCCGGGTTTGTTCAGGAAGTCCTGGTAGAAGGCGGGTACGCGCTCGCGGGGGATGCCGGACGCGGTGCTCTGCGGATTGCCGAAGAGCGTGGAGCCCGGGGGTTTGCTGACCGAGAAGTCCTCGTCGGGGTAGTCCAGCAGCACCAGGGCGCCCTTGAAGGTGCGCCGGGTGGGTTTGACGGCGGGGTTCGCCCAGTCCGTGCCGGGCACCGAGCGGTATTCGGCCCACGTCATGTCATCGGGATTGCGCCACCGCTGCGGGTCGATCGGCCGCACCAGCGGCGGCCGGTGCCCGGCGGCGGCGTCGGGCAGGGCCCGCGCGGTGCCGGAGGCCAGGGCGGCCACGACACCGAGCAGCAGGGCGAGGATGCCCAGCCGGCGTAATCGCCGGGGGCGCGTGCGAGGGAAGTACATGACTCACCTCGTGTCTGAAGTCATCGGACAGTCGTCGGAAGAGACATGGCAAGTCGTGCGATGGATGTGCCCATCGGGGCCAAGGTAGGACGAGGGGTCCGAAGAAGCCAGGGTGCCGACAGAGGTGCGGGCGCCACCTCAATCGGCCGTCCGGCCAGGGGACTTGAACACGATCGGGTGAGTCACCGCATGTCCACACATACCGCTGGGCATTCATGGCCACGAATCGGCCCAGCCGCCCGATTCACGCCAAATACCCTACGGATGAAGGGAGTCACCACCCACCGCGACGCCTCCGCCGCGGCGCGACGTCCGGACCCCGCGACGCACCACGACACGGCCGTCGGCCGATGTCCACCCATATGAAGGAAACCCGTCCATTCTCCCTTCCCAGGGCCCCGCGGCACCAAGAATGCTCGCGCATCAAGAGCACGGCTCCCGTCGGGCAGCAACCCCCACGGGGCCCAAAGCAAGGAGAACGCATGTCTCGCGCATCGATGCGCCGTATCGCGGCTGTCACCGCCTCGGCCGCCCTCCTGTCCGGAATCGCCGCCGCGGCCGGCACCGCCGCCTACGCCGGCACGAACCCCCAGCCGGCCCCGCCCAGCAGCGCGCCCATGCACGGCCACAAGGGTGAGCACGGCAAGGGTCACGAGCAGCACGGGAAGGGCGAGCACGGCAAGGGCCACGAGCACGGCAAGGGCGAGCACAACAAGGCCGGCGAGCACGGCAAGTCCGCCGGTCTCCACCTCGGCTGGGAGAAGGGCGTCGACAAGAAGAAGGACCACTGGGACGCCAAGCGCAACTGCTGGCAGCGCTACGACGACGACTCCCACAGCTACGCCCAGTGGGACGAGAAGGCGCACTGCTGGAAGCGCATGGTCAACGGCCACTGGCAGAAGTGGGACACCGCCCACAAGGCGTGGAAGTAACCCCTGACCCGCGCTAGGCCCAGGTCGTACGGCACGCTCTCACAGCGCGCCGTACGACCTTCCGGCCCGTGTCACGCGTCGGTGCCGTAGAAGCGGTCTCCGAAGTCGCCGATGCCCGGCATCATGTAGGCGTTCTCGTTCAGCCGCTCCTCGATCGCGGACGTCACGATCTTCACCTTCGGGAAGCGCTCGCAGACGGTGGCGATGCCTTCCGGCACGGTGATGAAGTTGATGAAGACGATGTTCTCCTCCTTCACCCCGTGGTCGAGCAGGAGCTGGATCGCGGCGAGCGCCGTGCCGCCCGTGGCGAGCATGGGCTCAAGCAGCAGCACGTGCCGCTCGGCGATGTCGTCCGGCAGGTTCGAATAGTAGAGCTTCGGCAGCTTGGTGACCTTGTCCCGCTGCATGAGGATCTTGCCGATGCGTATTCCCCGGCAGACGGCGCGGAGTTCACCCTCCATGCTCTCTCCGGCGCGGATGATCGGGACACCGCAGAGCTTTCCGGAGAAGCGCAGGCCGTGGTATTCGCGGCCGACCGGCGTCTCGACGATCCGCTCCTCGAAGGGCAGCAGGTCGAGCCCCGCCTCGATGAGCATGCGGATGATCCGCTCCGAATGGAAGACGAAGTCCTCCCGGCGTGCGTGGCGGTCGCGGATGACCGTGTGCAGGGCACGCAGCTGCTTCGTCTGCGGCAGCAGGTGCACGTTCTCGCCGAGGTATTTCTCGATCGACACGGTCGGCTCCGTCGCTGTGGTCGTGCTGGACATGATGGCTTCTCTCCCCACCCTCGGATGTGTTTTCCGGCGCCTCGTGCGGCGCCGCCCTGCTCTGATCCCTATTCGGTCGGCGGCTGCTCGAAGGACGGGGGAAGGCCCGGCGTCACCGTGAACTGCCCGGCGGTGGCGCGGTAGACGGACCGGAGGCCGGTGCGCTGCCACATCCGCCGCATCACATAGACCAGCTTGGGGTTGTGCTCCTCGTCCTCCTCGAAGGCGCGGAGGATCGTCTGCCGCCAGTCCTGGGCCCACACCTCGGGCACGTCCGCGTCGACGGCGCCTTCGAAGGCCGCGTGCAGGCCGGCCAGCTTCGCGCGGGCCGGGAAGTCGGCGCCGGAGAAGATGACGCAGAGCATGCCGATCCAGAAGCACTTGACGACGTGCTTGCGCTCCTCGGCGGGCAGCCGGCTCGCGATCTGTTCCATCGCGTGCAGGGAGGTGATCAGGTGCAGGAGGACGAAGTCCCCCGGCACGGCCAGATAGAGCAGGGACACCACGTAATAGAGCTGTTCCCAGCTCTCCTCGACGTCCTGCTCGTCGATCCACGCGGGCGTGCGGTAGATCAGCGGGTGACCGGCGCCGAGGAGCCTGGCGATGCGGTATTGCAGGCCCGAGCGGGCGAGTTCGGGGTGAATTCCCTCGGCGATGCCGACGGCGGTGTCGCCGACGAGTTCCCGGACCCACTTCTGGAGGGTGTCACGGTCGTCCTCCCAGGCGCCCGCGACACGGAGCAGGGAATCCACCGCCCGCTCCCCTGCGGCGCCGCCGTCCTCCGCTCTTTCCGGGTGGCAGGAGACGTACGAGAACGCCATGTACGCGAGGCCCTCGATGGTCATCCACCGGTTCTTCGCGTCGATCGCCCAGCCCAGGTGGATGGTGGCGTGCGTGAAGGCGCCGACCCAGCCGGGCAGCAGCGCGGGGACGTAGCGGCGCAGGAGTTCGTCGGTGCCCAGCTCCTTCTCCTGCTGGTCGAAGAAGGCGCAATAGGCGGAGAAGCTGGTGCGCTGCCCGAGGAAGTCCTGCCAATTCTCCTCGGTGATCTCGTACTTCGACTCCTTCGGCGGCTCCAGGCCGTAGCCGTAGGTGGTCAGCCGCGCGTAGTTCTCGTAGTACGCCTTGATCTGCTCGGGGCTCGCGCCGAGGCCGTCGAGGGCGATGACCGCGTGCTTGACGTGGTTGCTGAGGTGACCGTTGAACTCGATGTGGTACGTACGGTCGTTCAGCAGTTGCTCGACCACAGTGGCGTCAGTCATTTCCCTTGCCTTTCTCACGGGCCGCGCTTGTCACCCTGGACAAGTACATTCCGGCGATCACGATGACGACGCCCAGGACGCGCAGTGCGCCGGGCGCCTTGTTCTGGTTGTGGAAGTCGATGAGCACCGCGGTGATCATCTGGCCGCTGATCACGAGCAGCGCGGCGTTCATCGCGCCGAGCCGCGGGAACACATAGCTGTTCACGGCCACGAACAGGGCCCCGAAGAAGCCGCCGAGATAGGCGGCCAGGGGCGCGGACCCGGCGTCGTCGAATTTCCAGTCGCCGAGGACGAGGAGCACGAGCGTGAGGAAGAGGAAGCCCACGACGTGATTCCACAGGGACGCCCTGAAGGGGCCGATTTCCATGCTCAGCCGGCCGTTGACCGCCCGGCTGGTGCCGATGACCATGCCGTTCAGCAAGGCCAGCAGGATGAAGGGGAGCACCGGTCACTCACCGCCGAAGATGATGAGGGCGCTGCCGGTGAGGACGGCCAGCACCACGAGGAGATCGGCGAGCACCAGCCGGCGCCTGGGCGTGCCGAAGAGGCCGAAGGAGTCCGAGACGATGCCGAAGACCACCTGGCCCACCAGCATGAGCGCGATGGTGCCGGAGAGCTCCAGGCTGCTGTTCACCGCGATGGCGGCGAGCATCACGGTGAAGGCGCCGGGAATGCCGCCCAGGTAGAACCAGAGCGGCCTCTTCCCGCGCTCTCCCTCCGGCTTGCCGCCACCGGACCGGAATGCCTTGGTGGCCAGCAGGACGAGGACGAGGGCGGCCACTGCACCGATGCCGTGGGCGACCCACGAACCGAACACCGACGAAGTGTGCTTCGCCAGCAGGCTGTTGTAATTGGTCATCAGCGCGAGGAGGACTCCTCCCGCGATGCCCGCGAGCCAGTCCTTCGACCGTCCGAGCACGATTACCGGCCCTCGCCCGTACCGGGGTGGGCGGCGGCTATGCACGTCAGCACCTCGTCGAAGGAGTCGGCGATCCACGTCGGATCGGCCGATTTCAGCTCTTCGAGGCTGTGGATTCCGTAGGTGACGGCGATGGAGCGCATTCCGGCGGCCTTGGCCATCAGCAGGTCGTGGGTCGTGTCGCCCACCATCACCGTGCTGTCGGCGGTGACCTGGAGCTTCTCCATGACGGCGTGCCCGGATTCGGGGTCGGGCTTCGGCTTGCTCACCTGGTCCGCGCCGATCACGACGGTGAAGAGATCCCGCAGGCCCGCGGCGGTGAGCAGCGCGTCGGCACTCGCGTAGAACTTGCTCGTCGCGACGGTGAGCACAAGTCCCTTCTCGTGCAGGGCTCTCAGGCCCTCGGCGACTCCCGGGAAGAGCAGTTCCCCGGCTCGGGGGAGGATGATTTCCCGGAACAGCCGCTGGTACTGCCGGACGCCCTCGGCGACGCGGGCGTCGTCCAGCGCGATTCCCAGGAGCTTGCCGAACGCCTGCTCCAGCGGCAGGCCGATGGTGGCGCGCACGGCCGACGGGTCCGGTGCCGCCACCTCCATGGCGGCGAATGCCGCCGTGAAGGTCTCCACGATCGCGCGGGGTGTGTCGACGAGCGTGCCGTCCAGGTCGAAGACTACGACCTCTGTCATGTCAGTCCCTAAGAATGTGAGGCGGTGCGGGGAAGGGGAGCGGGCGTTCAGCCGCGCTCGCGCAGCAATTCGGCGTGTGCGGCCGCGATGCGGCCCGCGGCCTCCGCCGTGCTGATGAGGACCGCCATATTGGCCTTGGCGGAGCGTCCTTCGGTGACCTTGTCGACCGCGTGCATCAGGAATTTCGTGAGCGCGTTCCCGCGCACGCCCTCCTTCTCCGCGGCGAGCACGGCGTCCTCGATGGCCTGCTCGACCTCGCGGCTGTCGATGGCGTCCTTCTCGTCGACCGGGCTGGTGACCAGGAATCCGGTGTCGTTGCCCAGCGCCCAATGCGCCTCGATCGCACGGGCGATGACCTTTTCGTCGTCGATCCGGTGCGGGCTGCGGTATCCGCTGGAGAGGCAGTAGAAGGCGGGGAAGTCGTCCGACTTGTAGGAGACCAGCGGAACGCAGTGCGTCTCCAGGAACTCCATGGTGAGCCCGAGGTCGAGAATGTTCTTCGCACCGGCGCAGACCACGGCGACCTTGGAGCGGGTGAACTGGATCAGGTCCGAGGAGATGTCCATGGACCGCTCGGCACCCCGGTGCACACCGCCGATTCCCGCGGAGGCGAAGAAGGGGATGCCCGCGAGCTGCGCGGCCACCAGCGAGGAGGCGACCGTGGTGGCGCCCATGCCGCCCCGGGCGATCGCGACGGGCATGTCACGGCTGCTGACCTTGGGAATGCCGGGGGTGGACGCGAAGCGCTCGATGTCCGCGTCGGTCATCCCGACCAGGATCCGGCCGTCCTCGATGCCGATCGTCGCCGGGACCGAGCCGCCGGCCCGCACCGCGGCCTCCACCTTCCGGGCGGTCTCCGCGTTGTGCGGATAGGCCAGCCCGTGGGTGATGACATTCGACTCCAGGGCCACGACGGGAAGGCCGGAGCCGATCGCGTCGGACACCTCTTCGGTGAATACCAGGGGTACGTTCGCGTGGTTGTTGCGCACTGTCACTTCTCGTTTCGCGTCATGGGTCGGCGGCTTCGGGGGACGGCCGGGCCGGGCGTCCGGCCGTCCCCCGAGGGGTTCGTCAGTAGTTCGGCGTCTTGTGCAGCAGGTCCTTGCGGCCGACGATCTCGGGGGCGTAGACCCGCTCGTCCCAGTCCGCTTCCGCGACCGGTTCCAGGGCGATCGAGATCACCCCTTCGTCGCACCCGAAGGCCTTTCGCACCGCGGCGGTCAGGTCCGCGACCAGCTCGCGGCGCTGCTCTTCGGTGAGCGGTGCGGGAAAGTGCTTGAGGTTAATGTGCGGCATAGTTCTCCTGCTCCTTCCCGGCGCGCAGCCGGTGGCCGATCCCGTCGGTGAGCTCGGCGATGTCGGGGTCCTTGAGCAAGCTGTAGTGATCGGCTTCCAGCTCGATCACGGTCGGCTCGGTGGCGGAGTATCCGCTGCTGTTCTCGATGAACGAGTAGTCGTCGCCGCGCGCCTTGAAGATGGTGACCGGGGCGTCGAGGCGGCGCTCGGCCAGCTCGTGGAAGGCGTACTCGAAGGAGTAGGTCCGGTGCACGATCCTGGTGACGCGGCGCACCAGTTCGGGGTCGAGGCCCTCGAAGTTCTCGCCGATGAAGGCCGCGAAGCTCTCGTCGTCGTGCGCGGTCTCCAGGCATTTCTCCAGCAGCGGCCCGGAGATGGCGCCCGCGAAGACGGAGAAGAGGATCGTCACGTACGCCTTGTTGGCATAGGTGGATTCCCTGCGCAGCTCGGCGGTCCGCACCTTCGGGTTTCCGGGAGCGATGAGGAAGAGGTTCTCCACCCGTTCGCCGGCCTGCTCCAGCTGGTACGCGGTCTCGAAGGCGACGCGGGCCCCGAAGGAATATCCCCAGAGGGTGTACGGGCCTTCCGGCTGCCGCCGCCGGATCTCCTCGATGTCGGCGGCGGCCATCTCCTTGATCGTGGCGTAGGGCGTCTCGCCGGGGTTGATGCCGTGGGCCTGCACTCCGTAGAAGGGCCGGCCGGTCTCCGCCCGGTCGGCCAGGAGCCGCAGGTTCATGGTGTAGCCGCCGAGGCCGGGCCAGCAGAAGACGGGGCTGAGGGAGCCCTTCCGCCGCAGCCGCACCAGGCGGGAGGACGCGTCCGCACTCTCGCCGTCGACCCTGCGCGCCAGCTTCTCGACGGTCGGGGACTCGAAGAGCACCTGGAGCGGCAGCGAGCAGCCGAACTCCCGGTTGATCTTGTTGATGAGCGCCACCGCGATGAGCGAATTGCCGCCGGCCTCGAAGAAGTCGTCCTGGACCGATACGGAGTCCCGCTTCATGCCCTTCTGCCAGAGCTCGCCGATCCGCTTCTCGGTCTCGGTGCGCGGGGCGATGAAGGGCCGGTCGACGAGCTCCACGTCCCGCTCGGCCAGCGCCTTGAAATCGACCTTGCCGTTGGCGGTGAGCGGCATCCGGTCCAGCACCAGGACGCGGTTGGGCATCATGTAGTCCGGCAGGAAATTGCTCAGGTCGTCCCGGACCAGCTCCGCCGGGCCCTTCATGTGGACGGTGTCCTCCTTCATTCCCCGGCTGCGCAGCTGCTCCTCGCTCACGCGGCCGCCGACGAAGAAATAGGAAGGGCCGGTTTCCCTGCCGTCCGCCTTCAGGATCGCGTCGATCCTCCGGGCCGACGGGAGGGGATGGCCGGACTTGGAGCTGTAGCCGGAGGACATGAAGCCCAGGTCCACGTCGTTCATCTCCAGCCGCTGGAGTCTGCGGCCGAGGTCGATGTAGCTGCGCCAGTCCTCGGGGGTGCGGCTCAGCACCGTGATGCCGATGCTCGCCCGCTCGTAGACCTGCTGGTTGATCGCGATGACGTGCTTCTTCAGGACCAGTTCGGAAGAGATCCGCTCCAGGTCACCGTCGGAATAGCGGTACTGCCCGGCCGGGAGGTCCGCGACCTTTCCGGGATGGGCCTGCACATAGATGTCGAGAAGGTCGTCCGGCCGCGGCACGGCCTGCCCGGATATCTCGTACGTGCCCAGGTAGTAGTCCTCCTCCGCGCACTCCAGATGCTCAACGACGGCAGGCGTGAATTCCAGGTCCTGGATGTTCAGGCCGTGGGCGGGGAGGATCTTCTCGAAGAGGCCGACCATGTGCCCGGCCTCGATCTCCAGGACTTCCTGGATGTTGTTCCTGTAGACCGGCTCGATGGCCCGCTTCTTCCCCATGAAGTGGACCTTGATCCGTGGGGTGTCGCTCTCGGCGCCCGCGCGGATCAGCACCAGTTCGTGGTGCACGGGGTGGTAGTAGTGGAAGCCCGGTTCGAGACCGGCGATCCCGGACAGCTCCAGATACATCTGCGTGGCGTACAGCGAGCCCGGAGAGGCATAGCCGTATTTCGGCAGGAGCCGCTCCTCGCTGGGGTACTGCCCGAAGTACCGCAGGATCTCGCCGAATTCGGCGAGGCCCAGGTCCTTCACGTCGCGGGGGGCGGCGCCGGATATCTTGTCGCCGAGCAGCCGGAGGATGTCGGCCTTCCCGACCGGGCCGCCCTCGTAGAAGCGGTAGGTCTTGCGGGCGAAGACCAGCTCCTGCTGCTCCGCGGTCGGTGTCGCGCCCGGAAGAGTGACGGTCGGCTTGCCGTCGAGCTCCTGCGACTCCCGGCAACCGGCGTTCGACAGCTGGGCCTTGACCTGGAGCTTGTTCTTCTTGGACTGATGGTGGGCACCGTGATTGCCCTGGTCCATCAGCGCGGCTTCCTTCGGGTTGAGCTCGATGAAGGAGATGAGGTTCTGGAAGCCGGTGCGGGGGTCCTTCTTCACGATGACCGCGGCGTTCTTGACCCAGTCGTGAGTCTCGATCGCCAGCTTGATCTCGTCGAGTTCGACGCGGAATCCCCGGAGCTTGACCTGGTTGTCGGTGCGGCCCGCGAACTGCACCGTGCCGTCGGCGTTCCAGTGCGCGAGGTCGCCCGTGCGGTAGAGCCTGCCGCCCCGGCCGCCGTCCGCCAAGGGGTGCTCGATGAAGCGGTCGGCGGTCAGGTCCGGCCGGTGCAGATATCCGCGCGCCAGCTGGATGCCACCGATGTAGAGCTCGCCGATCTCCCCCGCGGCCACCGGCGAGAGCTGCTCGTCCAGGATGAGGTACTGCGTGTCGTGCACCGGCGCGCCGATGGATATCGCGTGCGGCCCTTCCTTGACGGTGTCCCGGTCCACGGTGAACGCCGAGGAGTTGATGGTGCATTCGGTCGGCCCGTAGACGTTGATCAGGTCGCACCGCGGCATGGCCTCCAGGCACTCCACCGCGAGGTTCCTGGTCAGTGCCTCACCGCCGCTGAAGATCTGGGCCAGGGAGGTGCAGGTGTGCAGTTCCTCGGTGTCCAGGAGCGCCTGGAGCAGGGTCGGGACGCACTGGAGCGTGGTGACCTCGTGCCGGACGATCGTCTCGACGACCCGCTCGGGGTCCCGGTAGATGCCGGGGTCCCCCATGACGACCTTGCTGCCGCAGGCCGGGGCGAGGATCTCCCATTGCGCCGCGTCGAAGCTCATCGGCGTCTTCTGCAGCACGGTCCTGCTCCGGTCGATGCCGTGGGCCTCGCGCAGCCAGCGCATCTGGCTGACGATGCTGCGGTGCTCGATCATCACCCCCTTGGGCTTGCCCGTGCTGCCGGAGGTGTAGATGACGTACGCCAGGCTGTCCGGGCGCGGGCCGCTGCCGGGCTCTTCGCGCTCGCTGCCCGTGCGCGGGGCCGTGGCCGCCTCGACGTCCCGCAGCGTGACGATCCGCGTGCCGTGCGGGGCGAGTTCGGCCAGCCGCGCCGTGAGGTGCTCCTGGCAGAAGATCACCTGGGTGCCGGTGTCCTCGATCATGTACCGCAGGCGCTCTTCGGGGTACTCCGGCGACAGCGGCAGATAGGCGCCCCCGGCGAACAGGATGCCCCAGGCGCCGATCATCAGCTCCATCGACGGCTCGACGAACAGGCCGACGCACGTGTCCGCGGCCACGCCGAGTCTTCGCAGGTGGGCCGCCAGAGCTGAGCCGCGTGTCACCAGCTCGCGATAGGTGAGGGTGCTGTCCGCCTGGACAACTGCGATGTCGTCGGGGTGCTGCTTCGCCTGTTCCCGGAGCAGGTCGGGGAGACGGTCGGTGAGGCGACCGCCTCCGGTGAATGCGTGGTCCATTTCGCTGAACTCCTTAGTGACCAGGCTGTTCTCGCCGGTCAGGCCAGGCAGGATCAAGAGCTTCGGGCAGCTCGCCCCATGCGCCGGGCCGGATCCGCGCACGGCCGGCACCGGGCCTTGTGCGCTGCGGACACGGCGGCGCGCGGTGGCGTCACACCGCGCCGGGCGCGGGGCGCGCCGGACCCCGGCCGCGGCACGAAGCGCGCGGACGAGGGCACGGCGAGGCCGCGGCCTGAGGAAGGCCCCGGACGTGACACACGACGGCACCCGGGGCCACTCGGGCCCTACGGGCGCCGGCCCCTGCCGCCGTCGGCTCCGTTGGCGACGGCGTGCGGAGCGGGCTGGGTTGGCAACTGTGTGGACTGAGACAGGAGTTGAACGAATGGAAGTCGACAAGGTCTTTCATGCCGCCCCCAGGCAACACCCTTGCAGTGACGAATGCGGGCACCCGGAATCCACCCCCGGGGCGACCCTCGTCAGAAATTGCGGCGCCGAACGCATTCATCGGAATCGGCGCTCGATCTCAATGTTTTCCGAGCGTCATGAATGTGCGCGAATTATCGCGGCGACGGCATCAGTGCGCGGCGACTCGTTTGTGATCCATGCCGGATCCTTCCCCCCATGTATAGAGCAACTGACCGGCTGGACAGCACAGCCGACGGGATCCTGGCCACTGAACGGAGGGCCGGGTTCCGATCGCTTGTCGTCGTGAACCGGTGTGCTGATCCTCTGGGTTGCCCGGCCGTGTGTCAAGAGTTGTCCACTACCACCCTTCCGGCCTTCGCGAAGACGTAACAGCTGATCAAGTCGGTCGTGGCGCGCCTCCACCGGAACGCCCGGCACCCGTGGTAACCCCCGGCGGGCGAGGGGTCGGGAGAAGTAAAGTCCGGGCGTATTCCAAGTGTCCCTAAAACATTTGACGGACACTTGACGGCAATCTTTACGGACGGCTATCGCGCCGCGCCGGGCACACCGACTACACCATGACGCGTATCCGGATCACCCCGTACGCCACCCGTCGGCAGCCACCTTCCGACAACTCCCTTAGAGAAGTGGAGGATTGATTATCGATTATTCGCTCCGATCTTTCATGAATTCACGGCCGATGCGTCAACTACCCCTCACGACAAGCTCGTACGACCCCTGGGGCCCGGCGTCCGGCACCCCTGGTACGCCTCAGGGTCGGCTCCGGGTCCACTGGGGGCGACCCCGGATGATCAATGGACGCGCGGTCGCCGGCATGGAGCCATGAACTCCTTCTCCCTGCCCCGCCGCGCCCTGGTCGGCGCCTCCGTGGCCGGCGCGCTGCTGCTGACCGCCGCTCTTCCCGCGAGCGGCGCCGCGGCCGCCGGCCCCACGGTGCCGCCCCTCGACACCAAGGCGCTGCGCGCGGCGATCTCCGACCTCCAGCACCCGCAGGCCACCGCGGCCCAGCTGCGGGTGAGCGGACCGGCCGGGCAGTGGTACGGCACGTCCGGCGAGGCCGACCTCCGCACCGGCCGGGCGGTGCGCGCGGACGACCGGTTCCGGATCGGCAGCATCACCAAGGTCTTCATCGCCACCACCGTGCTCCAGCTGGTCGCCGAGCACCGCGTCGGCCTCGACACCCCGGTCCAGCACTATCTGCCGGGCCTGCTGCCGAAGGACTACGCCCCCATCACCGTCGGCCAGTTGCTGAACCACACGAGCGGCCTCCCCGACGCGACCGGCCCGGACGTGCCGGACATGTCGACGCCGGAGCACGTCCTCGATCACCGGAACGACCAGTGGACGCCGGAGCGGCTCGTCGCCGTGTCGACCCGCGGTCCACTGAAGTTCACGCCGGGCACCGAGCAGGAGTACCACGGCATCAACTACGTGCTGGCCGCGATGCTCGTCGAGAAGGTGACGGGCCACCCGTACGGCAAGGAGATCGACGCCCGCGTCCTGCGCCCGCTCGGGCTGCGGAACACCTCCGTCCCGGGCAACGACCCCAAGATCCACGGGCCGCACGTGCACGGCTACTTGGCGATGTCCGACGGCACGCTGAAGGACGCCACCGACTTCAATCAGTCGGAGGCGTGGGGCGAGGGCGAGATGATCTTCACCACCGGCGATCTGGACCGCTTCGTCTCCGCGCTGTTCTCCGGCAAGCTGCTCCCGAAGCCCGTCCTGGACAAGATGTTCACCCTGCCGTCCCCGGACGTGCGGATGACGAACGGCTCCCCCGCCTCGTACAGCATGGGCCTCCAGTCGGTCACCGTGAACGGGGTCACCCTGTGGGGCAAGACCGGTGAGCGGTGGGGCTACAACTCCGCGATGTTCTCCACCAAGGACCGCGAGCGCCGCGTGGAGTGCTCCTTCAACCCCACGCACCGGGACCAGACGCAGGGACAGATGACGCGGCGCATAGCCGACGCGGTCACCAAGCAGGCGCCCGAGCGGCACTGAGCCGTACGCCCGCCCCACCCGGCGTCAACGGCCCGCCCGGAAGATCCGGCTCCCGGGGTCGCCGGCCGTCGGCGTGCCGGGGAGCGGCGGTGCGAGGTTGTGTGGGAAGACTGGGGCATGAGCAGCGCTGCCAGAGCATTCCTCGAAGGTGGGCCGGACGAACTGCCCGAGCGCGTCGTGCCGATCACGCCGCCCGGGGTCGAGCTGAAGATCCCGTTCCGTGGCGGGTACGAGCACTTCAAGGTCACGTCACGGCACCAGGAGACCAAGGACGGCCGGCTGGTCGTCTACGAGTGGTGGGAGCGCACGGAGATCGCGGAGTAGCCACGTCCGCCGCTCCGGGACGGCCCCGGTGATCGAACACCGCAGCGATAGAATCGCGAAGGTCACCGGGGCCGTCCCGGAGTGAGGGAGGCCCGCGATGGCCGCTGAGAGCGAGAAGTGGCGCGAGAAGCAGGTCGCCCTGCGCGTCCTGGTCTACGTCTTCGTCACCCACCTCTTCGCGGGCTTCATCATGCTGCTGTTCTATCTCGGCGGCCACGCCGACAAGTGAGCGTCCCCACGGACCTCACAGGCCCCACGGTTCCCCCGGTTCCCCCGGTTCCCCCGGGGCGTGGGACCGCACCGCGCGCCCGCCCCGGCGCGATCATCGGGGCATGGACATCACCCTTCACCTCGCCCAGCGGCCCGAGGCCGACGCGTTGCTCGGCCGGAGCCCGCTCGCCGCGCTGACCGGCATGCTGCTGGACCAGCAAATCCCCATGGAGTGGGCGTTCTCCGGTCCGTACACCATCGCCCAGCGGCTGGGCCGCGAGGACCTGGACGCGTACGAGATCGCCGCGTACGACCCGGAGGCGTTCGCGGCGCTGCTCTCGGAGAAGCCGGCGGTGCACCGCTACCCGGGGTCGATGGCCAAGCGGATCCAGCAGCTCTGTCAGTACCTCGTCGAGCACTACGGCGGTGACGCGAGCGCCGTGTGGAGCGGCGTCGGCAGCGGCGCGGAGCTGCTGGAGCGGCTGAAGGAGCTGCCCGGCTTCGGCGAGCAGAAGGCCCGGATCTTCCTCGCGCTGCTGGGCAAGCGGCTGGGCGTGGCACCGGAGGGCTGGCGCGAGGCGGCCGGGGCGTACGGCGAGGAGGGCTCCTACCGCTCGGTGGCGGACATCACCGGGCCCGAGTCGCTCGCCAAGGTGCGGGCGCACAAGCAGGAGATGAAGCGGGCGGCCAAGGCTGCCGCCGCCAAGAAGCCCGCGCGGACGGCCCGGACGCCGAAGAAGTGAACCACCGGCCGGCGGCCGGGCGTACGCGACCGGTGGTGCCGTCCCGCCCGGCCGCCGCTTCGCGATCCGGTGGGCGGCGGCTCAGCGCACGAGGCGGGTGACGGACCGCAGCCCGGGGGCGCGCTCGCGCAGCCGCCCGAGGAGGTCACCGGACGCCGCGTCGAGCTCCTCGAAGGTCAGCGGGTCGAGCCGTTCGAGCAGGAAGAGCGCGGAGGTCGTCGTTTCGGTGATCCGCGTGCGGACGCACTGGCGGTGGTTCCAGCGGCGGCAGGTGACGCCCAGGTCGTCGCACCACACGACCTCGCCCGGCTCCGGGTGCTCGACCGCGTGCTCGCCGCTCGCCACCGTGTCGAAGCGCTCGTCGCCACGGGCGCGGACCAGGCGCGGTGCGCCCTCGTACGCGCCGAGGTCCTCGCCGCCGACCGGCAGGCGGTGGGTGACGGAGACGGCGTTGTAGACGTCGACGAGGAGATTGACCTCCGGCAGCCCGGCGGGCGCCCGGCGGATCAGGGCCTCGGCGCTGTTGCGGGTGCGGCCGGGCTTGGCGCCGAACGCGGAGTACGCCTGCCGCCAGGCGGCGATGTGCGGCTCGGCCGTGACGTCCAGGCCGGCGGCGGTCCCGGCGGCGTCCTTGAGGAGGCCGCGCGACCAGGCGTCGGTCGGGCCCGTCGGCAGCCCGTCCGCCGCGATCACCAGAACGGCGAAGTCGGGCCGCAGGGCACGCACGGCGTCGTCCACCCGCACGCTCCCGGCCACCGAGTCGAGATCCACCGTCATACCGGCCTCCTGTTGGTCATTCCACTGCACTTGACGGTAACACCGAACGACCGGAAGTCGAAGTTGCGGGAAGATGGGCGGCATGAGCTCCGACAGCACGCCCGCCGACGACCGGCCCGCCCCGGAGGGCGCCGGGCCCGCCGACGACCGGTCCGTCATGGAGGCCGTCGCCGCCCGCGCCCGCGCGCTGCGCAAGGAACGGGGCTGGAGCCTCGACACGCTGGCCGGGCGCGCGCACGTCAGCAAGGGCATGCTCGTCGCGCTGGAGAACGCCCGCTCCAACCCCAACCTCGCCACCCTGATCCGCCTCTGCGACGCCTTCGGCGTGCCCCTGACCGACCTGCTCCAGCAGCCCGCCGCCCCCCTGCTCCAGCCGTCGCCGCCCGACGACCAGCCCGTCCTGTGGAGCGGCCCGGACGGCGGCTCGGGCACCCTGGTCACCGGCACCACCCAGCCGGCCGGCGGCGAGCTGTGGCACTGGCGGCTCGCGCCCGGCGAGGAGCACCACAGCGAGGCCCACCTCGCCGGGACGGTGGAGCTCCTGCACGTCCTCGACGGCACGCTGACGGTCACCGTCGGCGGCCAGGAGGCCGTCCTGCCCGCGGGCCACGGGCTGCGCATGGCCGGCGACCGCCCGCACTCCTACGCCAACCGGGGGACGACCGCCGTCGCGTACACGGGCGTCGTGCTCGTACCACCGAACAGCTGACCGCCGCCGGAACCCGTTATTTCCGGCCGCCCGCACGGACTTCACTCCGGTATGCGGCCGATTGCCCCCTTCGCACTCCCGCGCCGTGGCTGCGCCGGGGACCGCTGGCCCGGTAGGCTTTCCGTGTGATCTTCAAGCGCATCGGAAACGGGCGGCCGTACCCCGACCACGGCCGGGAGAGCACCCGGCAGTGGGCCGACGTCGCCCCCCGCCCGGTGCGGCTCGACCAGTTGGTGACCACCAAGCAGCAGCTCGACCTGGAGACCCTGCTCGCGGAGGACTCCACCTTCTACGGCGACCTCTTCGCCCACGTCGTGAAGTGGCAGGGCGACCTCTATCTGGAGGACGGTCTGCACCGCGCCGTGCGCGCCGCGCTCCAGCAGCGCCAGGTGCTCCACGCGCGCGTGCTCGAACTGGGCTGACCCGGCCGAGCCGACCACCCCGACTGATCAGCCGACAGGTCAACACCCGTACGGGCGGCCCCGAATGGCGCCTGATCCCGGCCGCTGTTCGGCCTTTCGGGTTGGCGTACGCGAACCTGTTGATCATCTAGTAGGCAGCGGCTCCGCCCCGCACTACGCTGCGCCCATGAGCATGCTCACCCCTCCCGGCATGGGCGGAAAGTACCGCATCACGGGCCGTCGCTTCCCGCACATGCGCCGCCCAGGAAATCGCCGCAGGATCGTGCTCGCCGCCGTCTCCGTCGCCGCCGCGCTCGCGCTGGCCGGCTGGGGGACGCTCCAGCTCGTGGACGTCTTCTCCGGTGGGAGCGACGAGACGACACAGGCGGCACACGGCAAGGGCGGCCAGAGCACGAAGAACGGGAAGGGCGACTGCAAGCCGGCTTCGGCCGACGAGGCGGACGCCCCCAAGCCACTGCCCAGGCCCGACGAGATCACCGTCAACGTCTACAACGCCACGCCGCGCGGCGGGCTCGCCAAGATCACCGCGGACGAGCTGAAGCGGCGCGGCTTCAAGATCGGCAAGGTGGGGAACGCCCCCGAGCTCTACGACAAGAAGGTCGGCGGCGTGGGGCTCCTGCTGGGCGCCCCGGAGATCGCCGACGGCTCGCTCAAGGTGCTCGGCACCCAGCTGGGCGGCACGGAGGTCAAGAACGACCAGCGCACGGGCGAGGACGTCGACCTGATCCTCGGCGCCGAGTACAAGGAACTCGCGGCGAAGCAGGACGCGGACCGGGCGCTCACCGAGATGGGCGGCGAACCGGCCTCGGAGGCTCCCTCGCAGGAGGCGTCCCCGTCGCCGTCGCAGCCCCCGTCCTCGAAGGCGCCCGCGCCCGCCAAGTGCTGACCGCTCACCGCCCGGCGCGGTGAGCGGCCCCGGGCCGTCCGCCGCCTGCGGCGGGGCGCCCCCGACGTGCCGGAATGCGCACCCGCCGGCCCTGGTCCGTCCGGCTGGAGGACACCGCCGCGCAGCGGTGGTACGGGAGGAGGCCACGCACTGAGGCCGGCCGGTCCTTCGGGACCGGCCGGCCTCAGTGCGTCATGGGCTCCCGCCCGGGGGCCCTTCGTTCTTCGCCGGGGGCGTCAGCCCGCCGTGCCGTACATGCGGTCGCCCGCGTCGCCCAGGCCCGGGACGATGTAGCCGTCCTCGTTCAGCCGCTC
The DNA here is from genome assembly GCF_042895325.1 of Streptomyces sp. NPDC001407. Classification (NCBI taxonomy): domain Bacteria; kingdom Bacillati; phylum Actinomycetota; class Actinomycetes; order Kitasatosporales; family Streptomycetaceae; genus Streptomyces; species Streptomyces sp. NPDC001407. The sequence goes on along the minus strand of NZ_JBIAWF010000013.1, from coordinate 10,015 downwards.
GTCGACGGAGGCCGTGACCACGGTCACCGGCGCACCGGCGAGCTCGCGCTCCATGACCTCGACGCCCTCGGGGGCGGCGAGCAGGGTGATCGCGGTGACGTCGTCCGCGCCGCGCTCGATCAGCTCGTTGATCGCCGCGACCAGCGTGCCGCCGGTGGCAAGCATCGGGTCCAGCACGTAGACCTGGCGGCCCGAGAGGTCGTCCGGCATCCGGGTCGCGTACGTCTCCGCCTTGAGGGTCTCCTCGTTGCGGATCATGCCGAGGAAGCCGACCTCGGCCGTCGGCAGCAGCCGGACCATGCCGTCGAGCATGCCCAGACCGGCCCGCAGGATCGGCACCACCAGGGGGCGCGGGTGGGACAGCTTGACGCCGGTGGTCGCCGTGACCGGGGACTCGATGGCCACCTGCTCCGTGCGCACGTCGCGCGTGGCCTCGTACGCGAGCAGGGTGACCAGCTCGTCGGCGAGACGCCGGAAGGTGGGAGAGTCCGTGCGCTTGTCGCGCAGCGTGGTGAGTTTGTGCGCCACCAGCGGGTGGTCGACGACGTGGATCCGCATGACATCGACATTAACCGGTCTTTCGGGCACCAGCTCCCGCGCGGTCGGCGGCAGCTGGTGCGCGGAGCCCTCCGGCAGTCTGTCGCAGCACTGGCATCAAACCACCACTTAGGGGGAAAGTGGGCACGTACGCCCGGTCTGTCACCCCGGGCGAGACCCTCGGCGCGAGGTGGTGCTGCCCATGGCTGACCGCGAGATCCGCGAGAATCCAGACACACCAGACACGGCGGGCACGGCGTGCGACCCGGACACCCCGGGCGGCTCGTACGGCCCCGAGACGTACGGGAGCGGACCCGTCGACGCCTCCGGGGATACGCGGTCCCCGGAGGACGAGAGCGACGCGGAGCGCCGGCGCAGACGGGCGCAGTTCCTCCGTGAGCTCAACGAGGCGAAGGAGCTGCGCGACCGGGTGCAGCCGCGCCGGGCGCGGGCCGCCCGGATGCGGCAGCAGATGCGGATGCGGACCTTCCGCTGGTGAGCCGCCCGCGGTCCCGTCCCGCCGTCCGCCGGCCGGTCCCCGGCGCGACACGCCCGTACCCGCGACGCCCGTACGGAGCCCACGTGAGGCACATCTCTTCGGACTGCTGCACGACGCAGCGCGGAAGACCTCTCGCAACGGCCGGGTTTCTGCCACGATTCCGAGTGGGCGGGGTGGTCCCCGTCCGGCCCGGCACCGCCTATGACCAGTGGGAGAGTCACGGTGTACTTCGCCGCACTGCTCGCGCGCACCGAAGACGGGTGGCAAGCGAGCGACACAGAACTCGACAACGTGGAAAGCCTGTCCGACCTCGCCGACCTGGCCCGTGAGTCCTCGGTCGACGACGACACGGTCCTGGTGCTCATCGAGCAGGAGGACTCCTGGTTCGGTGTCGTCCGGGTGGACGGCGAGGACGACCCCCGGGTCTACCTCTCCGACGCCGCGGCCGCCCGCCGCAACGCCTACGGCTCGATGCTCACCGACGAGCTGCTCGGCCGCGACGACGCCGAGGGCGACCTGGGCAGCCTCCCCGACCTCGACGGCACGGAGGACGGCGAGCCCGAGCCGGACGAGGACGAGGCCGACGCCCCGGACGCCGCCCGGCCGGTGCCCGCCGGGCCGCTGGGCGACCACCTGATCCTCGACGACCTCGGCGTGGGCTCGCGGGAGCTGCGGTCCTTCGACGGGGACGCGCTGAGCGGCATCGCGGACGCGCTCGGCTGCACCGAGGTCCTGGAGGCCGTCCGCTGACGCACACTGGTGCGATGAACGAAGCCGTCCCCGGCCGGTCCGGCCACCGGAGCGATCCCGTATCCGCCCCCGACCCCGTACGGGATCCCTGGCGCGCTCCGATGCGGGCCGCCCTGGCGGAGGCCGCGCTGGCCCCCGGCACCGGTGACGTACCGGTCGGCGCCGTGGTCCTGGCCCCGGACGGCTCCGTCATCGGCCGCGGCCGCAACGAGCGCGAGGCCACCGGCGACCCGACCGGCCACGCCGAAGTGCTCGCCATCCGCGACGCCGCGCGGGCCGTCGGCGAATGGCGGCTGTCCGGCTGCACCCTGGTGGTGACCCTGGAACCGTGCACGATGTGCGCGGGTGCGATCGTCCTCTCCCGCCTGGACCGCGTCGTCTACGGCGCGGTCGACGAGAAGGCGGGCGCGGCCGGCTCCCTCTGGGACGTCGTCCGCGACCGCCGTCTCAACCACCGCCCGGAGGTCGTCGCGGGCGTCCTCGCGGACGACTGCTCGGCCCTCCTCACGGACTTCTTCCGCACCCGCTGACCCGCACCGGAGCCCCTCGCACCCCCTCGAACGGGACGCGATTTCAGAGCACGGGCAAACGTCCGCTAAGCTCTCTCTCGGTAGCGTGTCCGAGCGGCCTAAGGAGCACGCCTCGAAAGCGTGTGTGGGGGCAACTCCACCGTGGGTTCAAATCCCACCGCTACCGCCAGCGACACCCCTCCGACCGTGCGAACGGCCGGAGGGGTGTTTTGCATGACCGGCCTCCGACCGGCCTCCGCACGGTCACCGCTCGTGGACGCTGCCGAGCCAGAGCGAGTCACGGGCCCGGGTCATGGCGACGAAGAGCTGGCTGCGGGCGAGTTCGCGGCGTTCGTGCGCGCTCTCGCTGCCGGGGGCGCCGCCGTGCAGGGCGTCGTCGTGCCGGGGCAGATAGACGTGCTTGAACTCCAGGCCCTTGGCCCGCCGGTAGCTGCCCAGCTTGAGGCCGTCCACCGGCTGCCCGTCGTAGTGCTCCAGCAGGCACACGGGGATGCCCGCCCGGGTCAGGAGCCGCTGGTAGTGCTTGAGGGCGGCCCAGGAGGGGCAGAGCACCGCGGCGTCGGCCCAGGGCCGCGCGGACCGCGACGCGGCGTCGGCGCGGAGCGCCTCCAGCAGCGCCTGGTCGTGCTCCGCGACCGTGGCTTCCGTCACGCGGACGACATGACCGTCGTGGTAGGTCGGATCGACTTCCCGGCGCCCGGGGAGGCGTACGCCGTCGAGGTCCTCGAAGGCGTCCTCGGCGACCACGGCCAGGGCCGCGTCCAGGATCTCCTTGGAATTGCGGTAGTTGACGCGCAGCACCTGCCCGCGGCTGCCCCGGATGTCGATGCCCGCGTCCGACAGGCGGAACCCTCCGGGGTAGACGGCCTGCTGGCCGTCACCGATCAGGAGGAGACCGTCGGGGGCGTCGCCCACCAGCGCGTGCAGGAGCCGGACGCCTACCAGGCTGAGGTCCTGGACCTCGTCGACGACGACCGCTCCGTACGGCGACCGCTCCGGGTGCGCGCGGGCCTCCTCCAGGGCGAGGGCGAGGATGTCGTCGAAGTCGTGCACCTCGCGGTCCTTCCGGATCCGCTCGTACTCCTCGTAGAGGGCCCAGACCGCCTCGCGGTGGGTGCGGCGCAGGCTCGTCGACCGGCGCCGCCTGGGCAGCACCGCGTACTCGTCGAACGCCGTGATCCCACGCCCCTTGATCACATAGCGGATCTCGTCCTGCCAGTAGCCGGGTGGAGCCTCTATCGCGCCGAGGCAACTGTCGCGGCCCACGCCCTTCCAGGCCAGGCTGAAGGCCGTGTCGGCCTTCTCCTTGTGCAGGCGGCTGGCTATGCCGCGCTCGTGGAGGAATTCCTGGGCCCAGGCGTGCAGGCTGCGGAAGTCGACGCGATGGGCCACGGCCGGCGCCATGGTCCTCAGGAAGGTGCCCTGCACCCGCGGCAGGTTCTTCGCGAAGGTGACGTAGAGGACCCGGCCGCTGGTCCGCTGCGCGAGGTGGGCGGCGCGGTGCAGCCCGACCACGGTCTTGCCCGTGCCCGCGGGCCCGCTGATCCGCGCGGGCCCCGACCACCGGCGGCCCACCAGGCCGGTCTGGTCGGGGTCGAGGAAGGTCATCCATTCCTCGATCGGCGCCTCGCGGGCCGCCGCCATCGCGGCATCGCGCAGCTTCTCGACGTCGAACAGGCCCGTACTGTCGTCGTCTTCGCGCCCCTGCGGAGACGCGGGTGCCGCCACTTCGACAGCGGACCCCTCGTACGCCGGGAAGACCTGCTCCAGGTGGTCGGCCATGGCGCGGACCACCGCCGGGCGCAGCCGGACCCGCTCGGCGAGGAGCGCGGGCCCCACCTCGCCCTCGCCCAGCAGCCGCACGCGTCCGAGCGCGCCGCTCACCCGCTGCCCGGCGAAGACCATCAGGGGCTGGACGGCCACCGGTGACATGCCCAGAGCCGAGACCGCCTGCTCGGCCGCCTTCGTCACGGCCAGCAGCTTGCCGTAGTCGCTGTCGCGGGACTCGCCCCCGGCGCTCAGGTGGCCGTCCGAGACCTCCGGGCGCGATCGCCAGTTCTTGACGTCGATGACGAAGACGCCACCCGGACCGACCAGCAGCATGTCGACATTGGCGGAGCGCGTCCCCGGCCAGCGCCGGTCCACCAGCAACCGCCAGCCGCGCTCCGTGAGGACGAGCAGCTGCGCGGCGACCCGCTGCTCCCCCTCGCTCGCCGCTTCCCACCGGCCGGCCTCCCGGCGCGCGGCCTGCCACTGCTCCCGCAGCAGCCGTTCCTGCCGCCGCGCCTCCTGCGCCCTGCGCGAGGCCGAGTCACCTGCCGCCATCTGCGCCCCCTCCCGTCGGAGTTGTGATCATAAAGCGCTGTACCGGCGTTGTGACAGTCCGTCATCTTCCTTGCGGGGGCCGCTTACACTCCGGGAAACCGGAGAGGGCGACGTGACTGACTGGCCGTACGGCTGGTTCCGGCCAAATCCGCAGGGCCCGCGGCGACCCTGCCGACGCCCTCAACTGCTGCCCTCTGTAGGGGCCACGGCGGGCGGCCGGATGGCCGGGGGCTTCCGCACGGAGCGGTTGACGTGGCTGTACGCGACGCCGGCCGTCGGGGCCTCCTGATGACAGATTTCGGCCGCGCGCCCAAGGCCGGTGCCGTGCCCGGCGGCTGAGCGGGGCCAAAATGGAGTGGGCCGCTCCCCTTGACCGGCGGCCGCGGAACCCCCGCCGCGGCCGCCGTCCGGGCGTGGGCGGTACCGAACGCCGGTCGCAGGGCGGGGCGTTCGGCCGGAGGCGAGGGGCGCACGCGCCTGGCATCCGGGCGCGCGGGTGTGCGAGGCCGGTGGGGCTCACCGCGATGGGCAACCATGAAGGTGGAGGTGGTACTGAATGGTTCTCCTTGACCTGCAAGCCATGAGGCCCGGGCCGGACGAAGAGGCGCTCCAGCACTTCGGGGCCAGCGTCGGCACCAGTGACGTCAGCCTGTTGCTCTGCCCCGAGGAACCGGAAGAACTGGCCTGAGAAAAAGTGGGGCCACCTGCCGCAAGCGCCCCTCCCCACCGCCCGGAATCCCGCACAGCTAGACGGCGAGCTTCTCGGCGGCCGTGACCCGGGAGTATTCCTCGCGGAGGAAGCCGGCCAGCATGGTCAGTTGTGGTGTGGTGCGGTCGGTGCGCCAGATCAGGCCCATCTGCGACGGCTCGTCGAGGCCGTCGATCACGACGTAGCGCACATCGCTCCTGGTGACGCGCTCGGCGAGGGGACGGCAGATCAGCATGGCGTGGTCGCCGGCGGCCGCGAGGCCGAGTCCTTCCTGGATGGTGGAGATCGCCGTGGTGGAGCGGATGGGCGCTCCCGCGGGCGTGGTGCGTGGCACGCGGGCGGCCATCCAGTAGTCCGGGGCGTCTCCGGTCGGGCGCAGCACGTCCAGGCCGGCGAGCTCCTCCACGTGCACACGGCCGTCGTCGGCCAGCGGATGGGATGTGGCCACGGCCAGCAGCCGGTCCTGCGGGGGAAAACGGAATCCGACGGTCAGCGCGGGATCACTGACCGGGAGTTCGACCACAGCGGCGTCGAGCCGCCCTTCGAGTACGGCGGAGAAGGGCGACCCCAGGGGGATCTCGCTCAGCAGCACGGTGACTTCGTGGTCGGCGCGCAGCCGGCGCGAGGCTTCGGTGACTTCTTCGTAGACGCTGCCGCTGAAGCCGATGCGCAGCTGGCACAGGGCGCCACTGCGGGCACGCTCATGCGCCTGGGCGAACACGGTGACCAGCGCCGCGTAGGCCGGACGTACCTCATCGACGAACTGCGCGCCGAACCTGGTCAGTTCCACCCGGCGACTGGTGCGCTCGACGAGTCGCACACCGATCCGCCGTTCGAGGCCTGCGAGAAGCTGGCTGACCCGGCTCTGGGAACACCCCAGGCGTACGGCCGTCCGGCCGAAGTGCAATTCCTCGGCCAGCGTGAGCAGGCACTCGATCTCCTGGACGTGGACCTGGTTCACGGCACCCTTCCCGGGCCCCTCGCGCGGCAACCCATCGATCAGCGTAGCTCATCGATCGTTGAGGAGATCGGTGTTGTTCACCCGCTGCCGCATCGCTTGGCTGGCACCATGAGTTCACCTACGTCGGTCCAAGGCTCCGTATCCCTGGTGGAACGCACCACACCCTGGCAGTGGGTGGCGGTCGTCGTGTTGTCGTTGAGCACGTTCGTGGTCGTGACATCGGAAATGCTGCCGGTCGGCGTGCTGACTCCGATGGCCGACGGCCTCGGGATCAGCCAGGGTTCGGCCGGGTTCAGCCTGTCGATCACCGGCCTGGTGACAGCCGTCACCGCCCCGGCGGTCACCCGCCTGCTGAGGGACCTCGACCGGCGCGTGGTGCTGGCCGTGGCGATGGTGGTCCTGCTCGCCGGCAACACACTGACCGCCGTCGCCCATGGCTTCGGTCTCCTTGTCGCCGCCCGCGTCGTCCTCGGCCTGGGGATGGGGACGGTCTGGGGTCTGTCCTCCGCCGTCGCGCCCCGGCTCGTGGCGCCCCGCGACGCCACCCTCGCCGTGACCCTCTCCATCAGCGGAGTCGCGGCGGCCTCGGTCATCGGCGTGCCACTGGGCACGCTCGTCGGCAACACCTTCGGCTGGCGGGTCGCGTTCGGCTCGCTGTCCGTCGTCGCGCTGCTCCTCTCGGTGGGGCTGCTGCGGGCCCTTCCGCACCTTCCCCGACCGGCCGGCGCGGCCGGCACTGACGGCCGCACCGGCCGCGAACCGCTGCTCCGCAACGCCCCGGTGTCCGCCGGACTGGTGCTGATGGCGTTCCTCGTCACCGCGCACTTCGCCGCGTACACCTATGTACGCCCCGTCCTCGAAGAGCGCACCGGTTCGGCACCTGGCACCATCGCCCTGCTTCTGCTGGTCTACGGTCTCTTCGGGCTGATCGGCAACTTCGCTTCCGGTGCCCTGGCCGCACGCCGCACGCGGCTCACGGTGGTGGGCCTGACGGTGGGCATCGGCGCCTCGATCGCACTGCTCGCACTCCTCGGCGGCATCGCAGGCGTCGCGGGCGTCGCCATCGCCCTGTGGGGCCTGTCCTACGGCGGGTTGTCGGTCTCCGGCCAGATCTGGATGACGCGGTCCGCGCCGCACCGCGTCGAGCACGTCACCGGGCTCTACGTGGGAGTCTTCAACGCCGCCATCGCTCTTGGCGCCTTCCTCGGTGGCATCGTCGTGGAGGCCGTCAGCATCACTTCGCTGCTGTGGAGCGGCGCCGCGCTCACGGTCGTGGCCCTCGCCGTAGGGGTGTTCGGCCCCGGCCCGTCCGGCGGCCCCGCCGCTCCGTCCGGCGAGGGCTCCACGGGGGTGCCGCCGCGCGAGACGTCTGTCGCTACGGGGGCTGGCGGCATGGCGTAGCCTGCCCCGGGTACAGGGTGCGTTGTCGCCTGCGGCTGGCTTTTCCCCCACCCCGCCCCTTCCCGGCTGCATCTCATGTGCGGCTCCGCCGCGTGGGGGGCTCTGCCCCAGAGGGGCTCTGCCCCAGACCCCGAGCTGCGGGTCCGTTGCCTCCCCCAGCTACCTCCCCCAGACTCCGTCCGGGGGTGCCCCCAGAGGTGCCCCCAGCGGCGGGAGCGCACTGCGTGCGCGTCCTCACACTCCCCCAGCTACCTCCCCCAGACTCCGTCCGGGGGTGCCCCCAGAGGTGCCCCCAACGGGCTGAAAAACAAAAGCATGGCGCGCCCGGCGAAAAGAAAAGGCTGGCGCGCCCGGGCTGGAATGGTCGCCCCGGACCGACTGAAAGGAAAAGCGCGGTGCACCCCACAACCTGATCTCACCCACCGGCGGGAGGGGGTGGGGTCGGAGGGTGGGGTTCTGGAACGCGGTGCGTGAATCAGGGCACCCAAAACGCCTTACGGTGCCCGCACCGCGTTCCAGGTCCTCAGCCCGGAGGCCCCACCCCCGGCACCCACAACCACAGCCCGGCCGGCGATTGAGGCCGCCCCGCCGCAGGCGGCAACGCACCCGCACAGTCGGCACACCTACCGGTGAATGCCGCGCTGCCGCGACGTGCGGCGGACGACGCGGCGCTGCTGGGAGATCACCCGACGGCCCAGGTCGAGAGCCATGGGCCGAGCCGTGGCCGTCGGTGGGTCGAGCGACTCGTCGTTGTCCAGGACGGCCTGGTAGAGGGCGCGCATCCGGGGCGACGGTGAGATGCCCAGGTCGCGGTCGAGCGTGTTCGACAGGCGGTGGAAGGCGTCCAGCGCGCAGGCCGCCCGGCCGGAGCGGTAGAGGGAGAGCATCCACTGGGCGTGCAGGTTCTCGTGCGTGGGGTGCCGTACGGTCAACTCGGCGAGCTCGGTGGTCAGTTCGTGGTGGCGGCCGAGGCGGAGGTCGGCCTCGATGCGCTGTTCCTGCGCCTGGAGGCGCTGTTCCTGGAGGACCGTGGCCCGGCCCTGGAGCAGGGGGCCGAGGGGGATGTCCGCCAGGGCGGGCCCGCGCCAGAGCTTCAGCGCCTTGTCCAAAGTGGCCGAGACCATGCGGTCGTCCTCCCGGGCCAGCGCGGCACGGGCGGTACGGACGTGCTCCTCGAAGAGCTCCAGATCGGTGCCGCCGGGCTCGACGACGAGGCGGTAACCGTAGTTGGCGGTCTGGAGGATCCGCTTCGCCTCGCCCAGCGATCCGATGCGCGGAATCCTGCTCATGGCCATGCGGAGGTGGAGGACATAGGTGTGCAGGGTCGAATAGGCGCTCTGTGGAGGATTCTGGTCCCAGAGTTCCTCGATGCAGGCGTCCACGGAGACCGAACGGTTGGAATTCAGAATCAGCAACGCGAGCAGCTGCCGCTGCTTGGGCGGCGTGGGCGTGAAAGGCAGACCGTCATCGGTGGCCAGCAATGGGCCGAGCACTGAGAATTGCATGAACCTAACCCCCCGGTTTACGGGCCGTCCGCGAAGAGCGGGACCCTTAGGCATGAGGGGAAACCTACAGCGCGACCTGACAGACTGCATCCAAGGTAACGGAATTAACGAGTCCGACATCGCCGCGGACGGCGCGGCGGCCGTCAGCCAACTGCCCTGACCTGCGTTGCAGTTACCTCACGTAGCACCACGGGCCGGTCCGTCCCGCGCCTCCCGGTGCTGTGGGCCAGCCCACAAGGCCGGCCCAGACAGACACCAGACGCTCTCCAGAAGTGCATGGAATTCGTCAAATAAAGCTGGTCAATCCTTGATCTCGCAGATGACGGCGCCGGAGGAGACAGAAGCGCCCACTTCGGCACTTATGCCCTTGACCCTGCCCGCACGGTGGGAATTAATTGGCTGTTCCATCTTCATTGCTTCCAGCACCACGACGAGGTCACCCTCGGCGACTTCTTGACCCTCCTCGACCGCGACCTTGACGATCGTGCCCTGCATTGGGGAGGTCAATGCGTCGCCCGAGGCGGCGGCTCCGGCTTTCCTGGCGACCCGCCGTTTCGGCTTGGCGCCGCCCGCGGCGGCCGTACGTCCCAGGGCCGTCGCCAGCGAGGACGGCAGGGAGATCTCCAGCCGCTTGCCGCCGACCTCGACCACGACCGTCTCGCGCGTCTCCGGCTCGGCCTCGTCCAATGAGGCCGCGGAAAATGGCGGGATCTCGTTGACGAATTCGGTTTCGATCCAGCGGGTGTGGACGTGGAAGGGGTCGGTGGTGAAGGCGGGGTCGGTGACGACGGCGCGGTG
>NZ_JBIAWF010000012.1:214745-221677 GCF_042895325.1 Streptomyces sp. NPDC001407 | reverse complement strand
ACCTCTCCCACCACCCCGACCCCGGTCGCCTGAACCCCAACGACATCGGCCAGGTCACCCTCCGCACCGCCGAACCCCTCGCCCTCGACCCCTACACTCACGCCCGCCACACCGGCTCCTTCCTCCTCATCGACCCCGCCGACGGCACCACCCTCACCGCCGGCATGGCCGGGGAGGCGTTCGGCGGCAGCCGGGGCGGCATCGGCCGATGTGCCGGCCGATGAGCTCCACGCCGCTTCCCCGTCCCCGAAGTCCCGTCGCACCACCGCCGGGTGTGCCCTGACCGCACGCCCGGACCGTCGAGAGGAACCGCCGTCGTGCCTGCCTCCGCCCGTCCCGCCGCCCGCCGCCTCCTGGCGGCCGCTGCCGCCGTCCCCTTGCTGATCGGCGCGCTCGGCGCCTGTGGTTACGGCTCGCAGAAGGACTCCGGGAGCTCTCCCGGTGGCAAGAACACCACGGCCCAGGGCAAGGCGCTCTCCGCCGGTACGGTCCGGATCGGCTACTTCCCCAACATCACGCACGCGACGGCGCTGGTGGGTGACCATGAGGGGATCATCCAGAAGGAGCTCGGCGGCACCCAGCTCCGCGCGACGACCTTCAACGCGGGCCCGTCCGAGATCGAGGCGCTCAACGCGGGCTCGATCGACATCGGCTGGATCGGCCCCTCCCCGGCCGTCAACGGCTATGTGAAGTCCAAGGGCAAGAGCCTGCGGATCATCTCGGGCTCCGCGTCCGGCGGGGTGAAGCTGGTCGTCGACCCCAAGAAGATCTCCTCCCTGGACGACATCAGGGGCAAGAGGATCGCGACACCGCAGAAGGGCAACACCCAGGACGTCGCGTTCCTCAACTGGATCGCCGAACAGGGCTGGAAGGTCAACCCGCAGAGCGGCAAGGGCGACGTCTCGGTGGTCCGGACGGACAACAAGGTGACCCCGGACGCCTTCAAGTCCGGTTCCGTCGACGGCGCGTGGGTGCCGGAGCCGACGGCCTCGAAGCTGGTCTCCGAGGGCGGGAAGGTGCTGCTGGACGAGTCCGCGCTGTGGCCGGACAAGAAGTTCGTCATCACCAATGTGGTCGTGTCGCAGAAGTTCCTCGACCAGCACCCCGACGTGGTCGAGGCCGTGCTGCGCGGCTCGGTGAGGACCAACGCCTGGATCGCCGCGAACCCGGGCAAGGCCGAGGCGTCCGCGAACGCCGCGCTCGAGCGGCTCTCCGGCAAGGCGCTGCCCCGCGAGATCCTCGACCCCGCCTGGAAGAGCATCGCGGTCACCGACGACCCGCTGGCCGCCACCCTCCGGGCGCAGGCGGAGCACGCCGTCAAGGCGGGGCTGCTCCAGGCACCGGACCTGTCCGGCATCTACGACCTGACCCTGCTCAACAAGATCCTCAAGGCCGAGGGCAGGCCGGCGGTCGACGCCGCGAAGCTCGGCAAGCAGTAGCAGTCGTTCACCACCGCCCAGAACCAGGAGGTGACCGGATGGCCCCGGCACTGACCACCGACCAGTCCGGGACGGCCGTCGTCGACGACGACATACCGGCGGCCGTCCGGATCGACCATGTGCACAAGAGCTTCGGCCGCGCGGGCGCCGCGCAGCCCGTACTGGACGACATCACCCTCGACGTGCGCCCGGGCGAGTTCGTCTGCCTCCTGGGGGCGTCGGGCTGCGGCAAGTCGACGCTGCTGAACCTGGTCGCCGGGCTGGACCGGCCCACCGCCGGCAGCATCGAGGTGCCCGGCGGCCGCCCGGCGCTGATGTTCCAGGAGCACGCCCTCTTCCCGTGGCTGACCGCGGGCCGGAACATCGAACTCGCCCTGCGGCTGCGCGGGGTGCCGCGGGCGGGGCGGCGCGAGGAGGCGGAGCGGCTGCTGGAGCTCGTGCGGCTCGGCGGGGCGTACGGGAAGCGGGTGCACGAGCTGTCGGGCGGGATGCGGCAGCGCGTCGCGCTCGCCCGGGCGCTCGCGCAGGACAGCCGGCTGCTGCTGATGGACGAGCCGTTCGCCGCGCTCGACGCCATCACCCGCGACGTGCTGCACCACGAGCTGACCCGCATCTGGTCCGAGACCTCGCTGTCGGTGCTGTTCGTGACCCACAACGTCCGGGAGGCCGTGCGCCTCGCGCAACGGGTGGTGCTGCTGTCCTCGCGGCCCGGCCGGGTGGCGCGGGAGTGGACGGTCGACATCCCGCAGCCGCGCCGGATCGAGGACGCGGCCGTCGCGGACCTGTCCGTGGAGATCACCGAAGAACTGCGTGGGGAGATCCGCCGCCATGGCCAGCACTGACACCTCTCACCCGGCTCACCCGGCTCCTCCGGCGCGGTCGCAGGACCTCGCCGGGCTGGAGGCGGGACTCGACGCGCTGGAGTCCGTACGGGTCGAGCGCACGCCCTTCACACAGGTGCTGCTGCACAAGGTGCTGCCGCCGGTGGTCGCCGTCGTGGTGGTGCTGGCCGTGTGGAAGGTCCTGGTCCTCGCGCACGTCACCGACGACTACAAGCTGCCCGACCCCTCGGCGGTCGGGCGCAGCCTGGGTGATCTGTGGAGGCGGGGCACGCTCTTCGACATCATCTGGACGAGTGTCTCGCGCGGGCTGCTCGGCTTCCTCGCCGCGCTGGCCATCGGCACACCGCTAGGACTGCTGGTCGCGCGGGTGCGGTTCGTCCGCGCGGCGCTGGGCCCGATCCTGTCCGGCCTGCAGTCGCTGCCGTCCGTGGCCTGGGTGCCGGCGGCGGTGATCTGGCTGGGGATCACGGACTCGGCGATGTACGCGGTGATCCTGCTGGGCGCGGTGCCGTCCATCGCCAACGGCCTGGTGTCCGGCATCGACCAGGTGCCACCGCTGTATCTGCGGGCGGGCCGCACCCTCGGTGCCACCGGGGCGCGCGGCGCATGGCACATCCTGCTGCCGGCCGCCCTGCCCGGCTATCTCGCCGGGCTCAAGCAGGGCTGGGCGTTCTCCTGGCGTTCGCTGATGGCCGCCGAGCTCATCGCCTCGTCGCCCGACCTCGGGCTGGGCCTCGGGCAGTATCTGGAGAACGCCCGCACCGACTCCGACATGCCCGGCGTCCTGCTCGGCATCCTCCTCATCCTCTTCGTCGGCATCGCGATCGATCTGATCGTCTTCAGCCCGCTGGAGCGCAGGGTGCTGCGCGGCCGCGGGCTGGCGGCGGCGGGCCGGTAGGGCCCGGGTCATGGTCCTGCTCCTCGTCGCCCACGGCAGCCGCGACCCCCGGCACGCGGCGACGGTCGAGGCCCTCCGGGACCGGCTGGCCGCGGCGCGGCCGGAGCTGCGGGTCGAGGTGGGCTATCTGGACTTCTGCGTGCCGGACGTGCCGCTGGTGCTGGAGCGGCTCGCGGCGGAGGGCGTGCGGAACGTGATCGCGCTCCCCTTGCTGCTGACGCACGCCTTCCATGCCAGGACCGACATCCCGGCTGTCCTGCGCGAGGCGACGGCGGGGCTGCTCGGGCTGCGGGTGCGGCAGGCCGCGGTGCTCGGCCCGTCACCGCTGCTGACCGCGACGCTCGAAAGGCGGCTGCGCGAGGCCGGGTTGCGCCCCGGCGACCGGCGCTCGACCGGGGTGGTCCTGGCGGCCGCGGGCTCCTCCGACCCGGGGGCGGGCGCGGTGATCGCGGGCGTCGCGCGGGAATGGGAGCGCGCGGGGGGCTGGTTCGCGGTGCGGCCGGCCTTCGCGTCCGCGGCCGGGCCGCGGGTCGGCGACGCGGTACGCGCGCTGCGCGCGGCGGGGGCGCGCCGGGTGGCCGTCGCGCCGTACGTCCTCGCGCCGGGCCGGCTGCCGGACCGGATCGCGGAGGGTGCGGCGCCGGCCGACACCGTGGCGCGGGTGCTGGGCGCGGCGCGCGAGGTGGTGTCACTGATACTGCGGCGGTACGAGGAGGCCGTGGCCGCTTCCGTGACTTCTTCCGTGGCCGCTTCCGGAGGGCGGCCGGAGGAGCACGCGGCGGCCTTCCGGGGCTGACGGCGGTTCGTCGCGGCCTGTGGCCCGCCGCCGCCGGAAGGCGTGCGGGGAAGACGCGGGCCGGCCGTCGCACCCCGTGGGGGTGGGGAACGACGGCCGGCCGGCGATCAGGGAATCGCGGGGCCTACTGAACGACCTTCAGCAGCTTGTTCGGCGTGCCCGCGCCCGGGTTGGAGATCTTGTCCGGGGTGGCGCCCTGGGTGAGCGCCGAGGAGACCTGCTCGGGCGTGGCGTCCTTGTGCCCGCTCAGGTAGACCGCGGCGGCACCCGTGACGTGCGGGGTGGCCATGGACGTACCGGAGATGGTCTTCGAGCCCGAGTCGCTGTCGTTCCAGTCGGAGGTGATGTCCGAGCCGGGGGCGTAGAGGTCGACGACGCTGCCGAAGTTGGAGAAGTCGGACTGCTTGTCGTCCTTGGTCGAGGAGGCGACGGTGATGGCCTCCTTCACCCGGGCCGGGGAGCCCTGGCCCGCGTCCGTGGACTCGTTGCCCGCCGCGACGGCGAAGGTGACGCCGGAGGCGATCGCCTTCTGCACGGCCGCGTCCAGGGCCTCGTCGGCGCCGCCGCCGAGGCTCATGTTGGCCACCGAGGGGCCCTTGTGGTTCTTGGTGACCCAGTCGATGCCCGCGACGACCTGCTCGGTGGAGCCGGAGCCCTGACCGTCCAGGACCTTGACAGCCACGACCTTGGCCTTCTTGGCGACGCCGTGCTCGGTCCCGGCGATGGTGCCCGCCACGTGGGTGCCGTGGCCGTTGTCGTCCTCGGCCTTGTCGCTCTTGTCCACGGCGTTGAAGCCGTAGGACGCGCGCCCGCCGAAGTCCTTGTGGCTGATGCGCACGCCGGTGTCGATGACGTACGCGGTGACGCCGTCGCCCGCGCTGTCCGGGTAGGTGTACTTGCCGTCGCCCTTGGTCTCGGCCTGGTCGATCCGGTCCAGACCCCAGGACGGCGGGTTCTCCTGCGTGCCCTTGATGGTGAAGCGGTGGTTCTGGACGACCTTGGCCACGGCCGGGTCCGCGGCGAGCCGCTTCGCCCCGGTCTCGTCGAGACCGCTGGCGGAGAAGCCGTGGATGGCCGAGTCGTACGTGCGGTTGAGCTTGCCGCCGTACCGCGCGGCGAGGTCCTTGCCCTCGGCCGAGAGGGACTTGGCGCCGGCGCCCTTGGCGCTCGCGCCGTCCTTCAGCAGGACGATGTAGCTGCCGTCCACCGAGCCCTTGGCGCCGGCACCGAAGACGGTGCCCTCGGCGGGGGCGGGAGCGGCGCCGGCGGGCAGAGCCAGCAGGGTGGCTCCGGCCGTGACGGCCGTCGCGGCGGATATCGCCAGAACGAGCCGTCGCTTGCCGGCGCGCTTGTGAGTTGCCATGACGAGGTTTCCTCCTCGTGCGGAATGTGGGGGAATTGCGCGTGGGGCGCAATCGCCCGGAGCGACGGAAGGCATCACTCCGGGCGCTCCGAAACCCTGTCAGGATTGACGCGCTCAATTCAACATCCGAACGAAGGTGTGACATACGCAACTTCTTTGCGGAAATTCAAACCGCGCTGAACGACGGCAAATTGGACAGCATCCCGGCAATCACTGTCACGGTTTACTTGAAGGACATACGAGTAACAGGCGTGCAACTGTCTTTATGTGCAAGGCGTTTCACAGACGAGCCGCCGCAGCTCCCCGGCAACGCTTGGACAGCTATTGGGCGTTCGGAACAAACCGCTTCCGTGCCGCCCGCTTCGCACTCGCGATGCGTTGCGGTGCGGCCCCCGGGCTCCCCGGACGGCCGCACCGCGCCACGGGCCCCCGGTCCCGCCCGGCACCGGGCGGCAGGGGAGACTGTCAGTCGATCGGCTCGACAGCAGGTGAGGTACGACGTGACGGAAGCGGCGGAGACGGTGTTCGGGGAACGGAGAGCGCGCGCGCTCCTCGCGGCGGCGGTGCCGGAGGTGGCCGCGGCGGACGCGAGGCTGCTCACCCTCGGCGAGAACGCGGTCTTCGCCGTCGGCGACCTGGTGGCCAAGGTGGGGCGCGACGCCTCACTGCTGGTCCGGGCCCGCCACGAACTGCGCGTCGCCGCGTGGCTCGCGGACAGCGGCGTCCCCGCCGTACGGGCCGCCGAGCCCGCGCCGCGCGTGGCCGACGGCCACCCCGTGACGCTCTGGCACCGGCTGCCCGAGGCGCTGCGCCCGGCCACCACCGCCGACCTGGCCGAGCTGCTGCGCACGGTGCACGCCCTGCCGGAGCCGGACTTCGCGCTGCCGGCGCGGGAGCTGCTCGGCGGGGTCGAGCGCTGGCTGCGGCTGGCCGGGGACGCCGTCGATCCCGCCGACGCCGCCTATCTGCGCGAGCGGCGGGACGGCTTCGCGGCGGCGGCCGCCGCGCTGACCCCGCACCTGCCGCGGGGGCCGATCCACGGCGACGCCCTCCCGCGCAATGTGCACGTCGGGCCGGACGGTCCGGTCCTGGTCGACCTGGAGACCTTCTCCGGCGACCTGCGCGAGCACGACCTGGTCGTGCTCGCCCTGAGCCGGGACCGCTACGGCCTGCCCCTTCCCGCGTACGAGGCGTTCGTGCGGGTCTACGGGTGGGACGTGCGGGAGTGGGAGGGGTGCGAGGTGCTGCGGGGCGCGCGGGAGACGGCGAGCTGCGCGTGGGTGGCACAGCACGCGCCCGGCCGCCCGGGCGCCCTCGCGGAGTTCCGCAGCCGGGTGGCGTCCCTGCGGGCGGGGGACGCGATGGTGCGGTGGCATGCGTTTTAGTTGATGCGGGTGTTGGGTTCGGGTCCGTTTTTTGGGTGCGGGGGCGTTTCCGGGTGCGGGTCCGTTGCCGCCTGCGGCGGGCGGCCTCAAGCGCCGGCCGGGCTTGGGTTGTGGTGGGGGCCGGGGGGGGGGGGGCCCCGCGGGGGGCCCCCCCCCCCCGGGGGGGCCCCCCCCCCCGGCGGGGGGGGGGCCCCCCCCCCCCCCCCGTC